>CAMLRH010000238.1 GCA_946482375.1 uncultured Caulobacteraceae bacterium
CAACGACCAGCTCCACGGCTTCTATCGCTCGACCTACAAGGACGCCGACGGCCGGAGCCACGTCATCGCCGCCACCCAGTTCGAGGCGGTGGACGCCCGCCGGGCCTTCCCCTGCTGGGACGAGCCGGCCCGCAAGGCCGTCTTCGGGGTGACCCTGGTGGTGCCCGAGGACTACCAGGCGGTGTCCAACACCCGCATCGTGGCCGAGCGGCCGCAGGCGGGCGGGAAGCGGGCGACGCCATCCGCGCCTGGCTCGACAGGTACGGCATGCGCGGCGTCGGCGAGATCGACATCACCAGGCCGCGCTGGAGCGAACGCCCCACCACGCTCGTGCCCCTGATCCTCGGCCATGTCAGGAGCTTCGGGCCGGGCGAGGCCGCGCGGCGCTTCGAGCGCGGGAGGCAGGAGGCCCGGGAGAAGGAACGGGAGCTGCTGGAGCGCTTGCGGGGCCTGCCCGACGGGGAGCGGAAGGCCGAGGAGACCCAGCGGATGATCGACCGGGTCCGCACCTTCACCGGGTATCGGGAGTATCCGAAGTACGGCATGATCGGCCGCTACTTCGTCTACAAGCAGGCCTTGCTCGCAGAAGCCGAGCGCCTCGTGCAGGCTGGCGTGCTGCGCGAAAAGGAAGACATCTTCTACCTCAGGCTCCAGGAGCTCCATGAGGTGGTGCGCACGCAGCAGGTGGACGGCCAGCTCATCCATCGGCGCAAGGAAGAATTCAAGTCGTATCAGGCGCTCACGCCGCCGCGGGTGCTCACGTCGGACGGCGAGGCCGTCGCCGGGTCGTACCGGCGCGACGACCTGCCGGCCGGCGCGCTGGCCGGCCTGCCGGTGTCCGCCGGGACCGTCGAGGGGCGGGCCCGCGTCGTCCTGGACATGGCGCAGGCCGACCTCGAGCCGGGCGACATCCTGGTCACCGCCTACACGGACCCCAGCTGGACACCCCTGTTCGTCGCGATCCGGGGCCTGGTGACGGAGGTGGGGGGGCTGATGACCCATGGCGCGGTGATCGCACGGGAGTACGGCCTGCCGGCCGTCGTGGGGGTCGAGCAGGCCACCCGTTTGATCCGCGACGGGCAGCGGATCCGCGTGCATGGCACGGAGGGGTACGTCGAGATCGCCGGAGTACGACCAAAGTCCATCTAGTCCCTCGCGGTTTCGCGCCTCAAGCTGGCGCTCGAGGAAGAGATTGCATGCCGGCGTGCAACCGCCAGGAGTGCACCATGAAGAAGGGTGCTTTCGCGACGAAACCCATCTCGACGGCGCTGGTGTTCCTGTGGGCGGCCGGCGCGCTCCCGGTGCCGGCGCAAGCGCCCGGTGAGCAGGAGCCGGCGACCACGGACGCGGCGCCGGTCCGGCAACTGAGGATCCAGAACAAGCCGTGGACCGGCGACCTCGACCAGCTGCTCGAACGCCGGATGATCCGCGTGCTGGTGCCCGTCAGCCGGACGCTCTACTACACCGACAAGGGGCGCGAGCGCGGGTTGACGGCCGATTACGTCCGCGAGCTCGAGCTGTACCTCAACCAGAAGCACAAGACCGGCAAGCGGCCGGTGACCGTCTACCTGCTGCCGACCACGCGCGACCAGTTGCTGTCAGCCGTCGCCGCCGGCCTGGGCGACATCGCCGCGGGCAATCTCACCATCACGCCGGACCGCGAGCGCATCGTCGACTTCGTGGCGCAGGGCGAACGCGTCACCAGGGAGGTCGTCGTCAGCGGCGCCAGGGCCCCGCGCATCGCCGCCCTGGACGAGTTGGGCGGCAAGACGGTCCACGTGCGGCAATCGTCGAGCTACTACGAGAGCCTGACGGCGCTCAACGAGCAGAACCGTCAGGCCGGAAGGCCGGAGGTCGTCCTCCGCCTCGTTCCGGACGCGCTCGAGGACGAGGACATGATGGAGATGGCCAACGCCGGAGTGATCGACTTCCTGATCGTCGACAACTGGAAGGCGAAGATCTGGGCGCAGATCCTGCCGCGGATCGTCGTGCACGAAGACGTCGCCATCCGCGACGCCGGGCAGATCGGTTGGGCCATCCGCAAGGACAGCCCACAGCTCGCGGCGGCACTCCAGGATTTCTACGTCAACTTCGCCAAGAAGCGTGCGAGCTACGAGTACCGGCTCACGCAATCCATGCGCCGGGTCAAGCAGATCCAGGACCCCACCCGGTCGGCCGACTGGCAGCGGTTCGAAGAGATCCAGGCGCTCTTCCTCCGCTACGGCGAGCGTTACGGCTTCGACCCGCTGATGCTCGCCGCCCAGGGCTACCAGGAATCCCGGCTCGACCAGTCGGCGAAGAGCCACGTCGGCGCCATCGGCGTGATGCAGCTGATGCCGGCGACGGGCGCGGAGATGAAAGTCGGCGACGTCCGCATCCTCGAGCCCAACATCCACGCCGGCGCCAAGTACCTCGACCTGCTGATGACCAGGTTTTTCCCGGATGCCAACTTCAGCGAGGGCAACCGGCCGCTGTTCGCCTTCGCCGCCTACAACGCCGGCCCCGGCAACATGGCGAAGATGCGCCGCGAAGCCGAGGCGCGCGGGCTCGATCCCGACAAGTGGTTCAACAACGTCGAGCTCGTCGTCGCCGAAAAGATCGGCGCCGAAACGACGACCTACGTGCGCAACATCTACAAGTACTACGTGACCTACAAGCTGACGCTCGAGATGGAAGAGGCCCAGCGCAGGGTCCGCGCGGCGGTGGCGCAGCCGCAAGACCCATAGCGAGGGAGTGCTCCGCAAGGCAAGCCGCGACAAGGTTCAGGGTGAAGCTGGCCCAACGAGCCGTTCAAGGTGGACCAAGGTCCAATATGCCTTTGTCCCCGCCGGGCCTACCCTTGACCGTCATGGTCACGCGCCGCAACTCGGTCCGTTTCCCGGTCGTTTTCGCATTGATGGTGACGATGTTGCTGCCGAGCTCCGCCTCTGGGCAGACCTCGCAGCTCGAGAGCGACGTCGCGGCCCTCAAGGCCGAGAACGCCGCGGTCCGGGAGCAGCTTCGCAGGATGGAAGAGCAGCAGAAGGCGCTCCTGGAGCTGGTCGATCGCTTGCAGCGACGGCTCGACGGCAGCGAGGAGGCGCCAGAGGCGGCCGCTGCCACGGTGCCGGGCCCGCCGCCGGCAGGCGAGGCTGCAGCGCCACCGACGGCGGCAGCAGAGCTCTCGGTGCCGGCGCAGCTCAGCGACTGGATCCTGGATCGTTACGAGGATGGCATCGTCCTCGGGCACACCCCCGACGACGCCCCGGTGCCTTTCCTGATGAGGTTCAACAACAACACCCAGGTCCGCTATCTCAATACGACGTCGTCGAACGACACCTTCACCGACCATCTGGGCGTCGTCCGCGACGTTCACCTGCGCAACGACATCACGGTGAACCGTTCGATGTTCATCCTGGGCGGCTACATCTTCGACAAGCGGCTGCGCTACAGCAACACCGTCTGGACCTCCGCCGGCGCCGCGTCGATCATCGTCGCCGGCAACATCGGCTGGCAGTTCAACAAGGGCCTCACCCTCACCGGCGGCTACACCGGTGTCCCGGGCAGTCGATCGCTCGTCAACACGTTCCCCTACTTCACCTCGACCGACAGGAGCATGGCGGACAACTTCTTCCGCCCCGGCTTCACCCAGGGGTTCTGGGCGAACGGCGAGCCCGTGAAGGGGCTGAACTACCTGGCGTTCGTCGGCAACGGGCTCAACACGCTCAACATCTCGGCCAATAAGATCGACACGAACCTGCTGTTTTCGGGCAGCGTCTGGTGGGAGCCGCTGGGGGACTACGGCGAGCCCGGCAAGTCGCGCAACATGTACGACGACTACTTCGCCTCCAACACCACGCGCATTCGACTCGGCACCGCGTTCACGAGGTCCCGGGAGGACCGCTTTTCGAACCTGGATCAATCGAGCCCGGAGAACACGTCGATCTACAACTCCGACGGCGTGCTGGCTTTCTCGACGGGCGCCTTCGCGCCGGGCGTGACCCTCGAGAAGGCCACCTACCGCATGTGGGCGATCGACGGCGGCCTCAAGCGCAGCGGCCTGGCGGTCAACGGGCAATACTTCTTCCGCTGGCTGGACGACTTCGACGCCGACGGGCCGCTGCCGATCGCCTCGACGTTCGACCACGGCGGCGAGCTGTCGGCGAGCTATTTCGTCATTCCCCAGGAGCTGATCGTCTATGCCCGCGGCTCCGCCGTCTGGGGAGAGTTCGGCGACTCCTGGGAGTACGCCGGCGGCGTCAAATGGCATTTCCTGCCGACCGAGCGTCTCTGGTTGAACGCCGAGGTGATGCGGGTTCACAAGGCTCCTTACAGCGGCGCCTTCACTCCCTATGCCGCAGGTATGGACGGCTGGACGCCGATGGTTCAGACGATCGTCGCCTTCTGACCTCTGCACCCGCCCCTACGGCCGGCGGTCGCGCAGCACG
>CAMLRH010000239.1 GCA_946482375.1 uncultured Caulobacteraceae bacterium
GTCCTTCGACACGCCCGCTTCGCGGGCTGCTCAGGATGACTATTGCTCTGAGCTAGTCATGATGAGCAGGCGCGCAGCGCCGTGTCGAACCACGCACCGGCCGATGTTCCACGTGAAACATCACTTTCCGATGCAGAAGCTGGAGAAGACGCGGTCGAGAACGTCTTCAGCGCCGATCTGCCCCGTCACCTGCGCCAGCGCCCGCGCCGCCAGCCGCACGTCCTCCGCGGCCAGCTCGACCTCTTCCGCATTGGCCAGCGCCGAGGCGATCCGCGACCGCGCCTCCCGCAGCCGTTCCGCGTGCCGCAATCGCGTAGCCGCCGGAAACTCGGAAGCGGAAAGGGCGGCGACCACTTCGTCCGAAAGCGCCGCGCTGATCGCCGTAGCCTTCGGGTCGGTCTTCAGTGACAGCAGCATCAGCCGCAGACCGTGCGCCTCCGCCTCGGCGGCTGCTTCGGCCGCATCATCTCCAGCCGGCAGGTCGCTCTTGTTGAGCAAGCAGACATCGCCGGGGCGGGCCAGCTCCAACGCATAGCGCCAAGCGCCTTCCGAGGCCGCGCCATCCACGACCCATAGGCGCAGATCGGCATCGGACGCCCACGCCCGGGCCCGGCGGACGCCCTCGGCCTCGATTTCGTCGGCGGCTTCACGGACCCCGGCGGTGTCGGCCAGCAACAGCTTGTAGCCGGCGAGAACCATCGGGACCTCGATGACATCACGCGTGGTGCCCGGCGTTGGGGTGACGATAGCGGCGTCTCTTCCTGCCAGCGCGTTGAGGAGGCTGCTTTTGCCGGCGTTCGGCGCGCCGATCAGCGCCACGCGGAAGCCTTCGCGCACCCTACGACCCCGCGCCTCGTCGATCAGCGCCGCGTCGATCTCGGTCAATAGCCGCTCCAGCGCCGGGCGGGCCCGGGCGGCGACGTCGGCGGGCAACTCCTCGTCGGGGAAATCGACGGCCGCCTCCAGCATGGCCAGCGCCTCGACCAGCGTGTCCCGCCACGCGTCGTAGCGACGTGAAAGTCCGCCGTCGAGCTGGGCCAGCGCCTGTTTCGCCTGCGCCTCGGTCTCGCTTTCGATGAGGTCGGCGACGGCTTCGGCCTGGGCGAGGTCGAGTTTGCCGTGCTCGAATGCGCGGCGGGTGAACTCGCCGGGTTCGGCCAGCCGGAGACCCAGCTCGGCCAGCGCACCGATCACCGCCTCGACCACCGCCGGGCCGCCGTGCAGCGACAGCTCGGCGCAGTCCTCGCCGGTGTAGCTGGCCGGCCCCGGAAACCAGGTGACCATGGCCTCGTCGATGGTCTCGCCGCGCCACTTCAAGGTCCGCACGCTGGCCCGGCGCGCGGCCGGCAACCTGCCCGACAGCGCCTTCAGCGCCTCCGCCGATCGCGGCCCCGACAACCTCACAACGGCCAGCGCCGCGCGGCCAGGCGCGGTGGCGGGGGCGAAGATGGTGTCGCTCATCAGCCCTTGGTCGGGCCGCCGGCCGCGGCCTGCATGAGCTTGATGAACTGGTCCTGCGCGCCGCCGGCGAAGTTCATCCAGTTCTTCATCAGCTCCTCGGGCGCCAGCGCGCTCATATTGGCGTCGATGCGCTTCTGCATCTCGGCGACGAGGTGTTCGTTGACGGCGGTGACGTCGGGCAGGCCCAGGAAGGCGCGCGCCTCCGCGGGCGTGCAGTCAATCTCGATATTGAGCTTCATGGCCTTGCGTTCCCTTTGGTGACGGGACTTTGGTAGTAGCTGGCCTTCAAGCCAAGAGGGAGACGCGAAGATGGGCGAAACCACCACGATCAGCACGGCCGACGGCCGGTTTTCCGCCTATGTGGCCCGGCCCGCTGCCGCCAAGGCGCCCGCCGTGGTGGTGATCCAGGAGATCTTCGGTGTGAACGCGGTGATGCGCGGCATTGCCGACGAGCTGGCGGCCGCCGGTTATCTCGCCGTCTGCCCGGACCTGTTCTGGCGGATCGAACCCGGCATCGACATCACCGACCAGTCGGAAGCCGAGTGGAAGAAGGCGTTCGAGCTCTATCAGGCGTTCGACGTGGAACAGGGCGTCGAGGACATCGCCGCCACCATCGCGGCCGTACGGGCCGATCCCGCCTGCAACGGCAAGGTCGGCGCGGTCGGTTTCTGCCTGGGCGGGCTGCTCGCCTTCCTGACCGCGACGCGGACCGACGCCGACGCCTCGGTCGCCTACTACGGCGTCGGCATCGAGAACTTTGTCGGCGAGGCGGCCAACCTGGCGCGGCCGCTGCTGGTCCACATCGCCGAGGAGGACCAGTTCGTGCCCAAGGAGGCGCAGGCCGTCATCGTTGAGGCGCTAAGGGACAACGCCAAGGTCGAAGTCCACACCTATCCAGGCCGCGACCACGCCTTCGCGCGCAAGGGCGGGGCGCACTATGACGCGACCGACGCGGCCAGGGCGCAGGAGCGAACGCTGGCCTTCTTCGCGAAGAACCTGGGCTGATGCGCGCGATCCAGATCGAAAGCCACGGCGGACCGGAGGTTCTTCAGCTCGTCGAGCTGCCCGATCCGACGCCACGCCCCGGCGAGATCCTGATCCGCCAGCAAGCCATCGGGCTGAACTTCATCGACACCTACTACCGAACGGGCCTCTATCCGGCCAAGCTGCCGGTGACGCTTGGCGTGGAAGCCGCCGGTGTCGTGGAGGCGGTGGGCGAAGGCGTTGACCGCTTCAGGACAGGCGACCGCGTCGGCTACGCCATGGGCTTTGGCGCCTACACGGACCTCCGCGCCTATCCGGCCGAGAGGGCGGTGAAGCTGCCCGACGGCGTCTCGACCCGCCTGGCGGCCGCCAGCCTGCTCAAGGGCATGACGGCCGAGTTCCTGCTGCGACGCTGCTATCTGGTGCAGCGGGGCGACGCGATCCTCGTCCATGCCGCGGCGGGTGGTGTCGGCATGATCCTCAGCCAGTGGGGCAGGGCCCTGGGTGCGCGCGTCATCGGGACGGTCGGTTCGGAAGAGAAGGCGGCCGTCGCCCGCGCCCATGGCTGTCACGAGGTGATCCTCTACCGGCACGAGGATATCGCCGGGCGGGTGCGCGAACTAACCATGGGCGAGGGCGTCCGCGTCGCCTACGACGGCGTCGGCGCCGACACCTTCGAGGCCAGCCTGGCCAGCCTTGGCCGGCGCGGCGTGCTGGTCACCTACGGCAACGCATCCGGCCCGGCGCCGGCGTTTGCGCCGCTGAAGCTGATGCGGGGATCGCTCTACGTCACCCGACCGATGCTGGCGGATTACATCGCCACCACGCCCGAGCTGGACGAGAGCTCGGCGGCCCTGTTCGGCGTGCTTCAGTCAGGCGACGTGAAGATCGAGATCGGCCAGGAGTTTGCGCTGGCCGAAGCCCGCAAGGCGCACGAGGCGCTGGAAGGCCGCGCCACCGTCGGCTCGACCCTCCTGATCCCCTGACTACTGGACGGTCTGCGCCTTCTGGAAGGCTGGGCGGTCCTTCAACCGCTGGTGATAGTCCGCCACCGCCGGCGAATAGCCGTCGTGCAGGCTCAGGAACTCGCCGAACGCCAGCGCATAGCCGACGGAGATGTCGGCGGCGGTGAAGGTCTCGCCAGCGAGGTAGGGGCCCTTCGACAACTGCGCATCGACCAGCTGCAACTGCTTGATGAAGCTCTCGGCGTTGTTCTTCAGCGTCCAGTTCTGCTTCTGGTCGTCGGGGGCCATGAACATGGCCCGGACCAGCGGCGTCAGACCGGCGGCCAGCGAGGCCTCGCCCAGCACCAGGAACTGCAGGTAGGCCGCATAATTGGCGTCCTCCGGCCGCGGGACGAGCGAGGTGGGGCCGTACTTCGTACCGAGGTACTGCAGGATGGCGATCGACTCGGTGATCACCGTGTCGCCGTCGACCACCACGGGCAGGGTCCGCGTCGGATTGGCCTTCAGGAAGGCTTCGCTCGGCGCCATCAGCGAGGCGGGCTCGACCTCGTAAGGCAGGCCCATCTCCTCGGCCATCCAGATGACCCGAAGCGAGCGGCTGCGCGGCGAATGAAAGACCTTGATCATGGCCGTCCCCAGTAGGTTGCGATTGAGGACGCACAGGATCATGAAAAAGGCGGGGTGTGAAGCCCCGCCTTCCCATCGGACAGCCTGCAGCGAGCCGCCGTCCTAGGTATTCATCGACTGGAAGAAGTCGTCGTTGGTCTTGGTCTGACGCATCTTGTCGAGCAGGAACTCGATCGCATCCTGGGCGCCCATCGGGTTGAGGATGCGGCGAAGGACATAGGTCTTGGTGAGCTGGTCCTTCGGCGTGATGAGCTCTTCCTTCCGGGTGCCGGACTTGAGCACGTCGATGGCCGGGAAGATGCGCTTGTCGGCCACCTTGCGGTCGAGAATGATTTCCGAGTTACCGGTGCCCTTGAACTCTTCGAAGAT
>CAMLRH010000240.1 GCA_946482375.1 uncultured Caulobacteraceae bacterium
TGGGAAAGGCCTTCGAACATGGCCGCGCGGTATAGGGTCAAGCGAAGCCCGCGAACAGCCCCCGCGCCTCGCGCCAGTCGGCAACGATGCGGTGCGCGCCGGCTTCGGCGAGCCTATGGGCGGCCTCGTCGTCCATGTGGCCGCCGCCACAGAAGCCCCAGACCTCCATGCCGGCCGCCGTCGCCGACAGCACGCCGTTGACGCTGTCCTCGATGGCGAGACAGGCGGCCGGATCGGCGGAAAGGCGCCCCGCCGCATGCAGGAAGATGTCAGGGTGCGGCTTTCCCCGCCCGACGATGTCCGCCGAGTAGACGTGCGGGTCGAAGAGGTGGAGAAGGCCACCGAGCTCGAGCTTCTGGCGCAGGAAATGCGCGCCGGAGGAACTGGCCACCGCCTTAGGCTTCGCCAGCGCTGCGATCGCGTCGGCGGCGCCGGTGACCTCCTTCAGCCGTTCCAGACACGCGGCCAGCCGGTCCGCGTGCGTGCGGTCGAGGAAGTCTTCCGGCAAGGGCTTGCCAACGATCGCCCGGCAGTCGGCGTCCAGCGCGTCGCGGAAGGCGTGGTCATTCATGCCGAGGAAGCGGCGGCGGTATTCGGCGGGCGCGTAGGTCAGGCCGATCTCGGCCAGCAGTACGATCTCGACTTCGACCGCCAGGATCTCGCTGTCCACCAGAACGCCGTCGCAATCGAAGATGACGGCGGCGGGCGAGGGATTCATGGCGGGAGCTTAAATGGAAACGGCCCCCGGGGAAGGGGGCCGTTGGCTCCGCCGGACAGGCGGGGGGACGGGGGAGTCCGGCGGAGCCGGGCCGGCTCGCAGGCTAGAAGCCGGAGGCGACGATAGTGAGGACCGGGATCGCGGCGAGAAGCAGGGTCGCGAAGGCGGTGAAATCGTGGGAGCGGGTCATGGCGGTCATCCTGAGCTTTGATCGGCTGGGCGCCTCGGCGTCCGGTGATCAAAGCTATAGGCGCGCCAATTTACGAAGTCCTGTTAAGTCTTCGTCATGACCTGGATTTAAGGTTCTGAACACAAATTAAGATCATTACTTGCGCGTAATGATCTATTCGGCCTGCTCCGCCGGCGTCACCAGGAAGTGTCCGCGCAGGAAGGCGATGGGGTTGGCGCGCTGGTCCTGCCAGGCCTCGACATGGACGTTGGCGATGCGCCGGCCCACCTTCTTGATTTCGGCGCGCGCGTAGGTGGTCAGCGGACGGCCCGAGCGCAGATATTCGATGGACACGTCGATCACCCGGGGCTGGCGCGCCTGACCCTCCTTGATGGAGAGCTGCGCCAGCGCCGTCATCTCCATGAAGGCCCCCAGCACGCCGCCATGGATCGCGGGCAGGGTGGGATTGCCGACCAGGTGTTCGGAGTAGGGCAGAACCGCCGTCATCTCGTCGCCGTGGAGCTCGGCGCGCACGCCCAGGAACCGCGCGTAGGGGATGCGCTCCAGCACATGCTTCAGCTGTTCGGTCGGCGAAGTCATGACTTGCGCGGCTTGTAGTTGGAGCCCGGCCGCTTGCCGGCGCTGGAGTCGAGCATGAAGGCCGCTGTCGCCGCCGCCACCGGATCTTCCGGGTCGTTGTCGTAGGCCACCGCGCGGACGAAGGCGACATTCCGCGTCACCTTGAAGCAATGCGCGCGGGCGATGATGCCCTTTCCCGGTTCGGCCGCGCGCATGTAGTCGATGCGCAGGTCGAGGGTGGCGATGTACTTGAAGCTGTCGAGCGCGGCGTGCACCGCCTGGCCGGAGCAGTGGTCGAGCAGCGTGGTGACCACTCCGCCCGCTATGACGCCGGTGTCGGGGTCGCCGACCAGCTTGGGATCGTAAGGCACTTTCAGCACGGCGACGGCGCGGTCCAGCGACACCGTCTCGAAGCCCAGCGCGCGCGCCTGCGGGCTGCCCTGGTTCATCCCATGCGCGACCTGGCGCATGATCTCAAGGTGTTCGCTCATGGCGCCGTTATAACTACCGCGCGTTTCGTGGATAGATGCTGAAACCTGAAGCCCTGCTGTGTCCGAAGCCGGACGGCCTCTATTGCCCGCCGGGCGACTTCTACATCGACCCGGTGCGCCCGGTCGCCCGCGCGGTCATCACCCACGGCCACGCCGACCATGCCCGGAGCGGTCACGGCGCCGTCGTCGCCACGCCCGAAACGCTGGCGATCATGGCCGAGCGTTATGGCCTCGGCCACGCCGACCGCACCCAGCCGCTCGGCTACGGCGAGACGGTCGAGCGCGACGGCGTACAGATATCCATGGTCCCGGCCGGTCATGTGCTCGGCTCGGCCCAGGTGGTTGTGCGCTGGAAGGGCATGACCATCGTGGTCTCGGGCGACTACAAGCGCCGCCGCGACCCGACCTGCCCGCCGTTCGAGCCGGTGCCGTGCGACGTCTTCGTCACCGAGGCCACCTTCGGCCTGCCGGTCTTCCGCCATCCTGAAGATGCCGGCGAGATCGCGCGGCTGCTGAAGTCGGTGCGGCAGTTTCCGGAGCGCTCGCACATCGTCGGCGCCTATGCGCTGGGCAAGGCCCAGCGAGTGATCCGGCTGCTACGCGAGGCCGGCTACGACGAGACCATCTATGTCCACGGCGCGCTGGAGCGGCTGAACACCCTCTACGAAGCGCACGGCGTCGATCTCGGCCCGCTGGCCCCCGCGACCAGCGGCAAGAAGGATTTCGCCGGCAAGATCATCGTCGCACCGCCCTCGGCCATGCAGGACCGCTGGAGCCGCCGCTTTCCCGATCCGGTCAGCGCCTTCTGCTCCGGCTGGATGCGGGTTAGGGCCCGCGCCCGCCAGCGAGGCGTGGAACTGCCCCTTATCATCTCCGACCATGCCGACTGGGACGAACTCACCCGCACCTTCGAGGAACTGCGGCCCTGCGAGTTGTGGATCACCCACGGCCGCGAGGAGGCGCTGCTGCGCTGGGCCGAACTCAACGACACGCCTGCCCGAGCTTTGCGTTTGGTGGGGTATGACGACGAGGAGGACGACTGATGACCGACGTTGAGCCCGGCCCGACCAAGGAAGGCGGCCTGAAGGACCAGAAGGCGAAACCGCAGCCCGAGGACGACGCTGCCGAAGTCGACATCGACACCGAAGAAGACGCCCACGGCTCCGAGGGCGGCGGGATGATCGGAGAAGGCTAACTGAGAGCATTCGCCCGCCTTCTCGACCGGCTGTCGCTGACGGCTTCGCGCAACGCCAAGCTGACGCTGGTGCGTGACTATCTGGCCGAGACGCCGGACCCGGACCGCGGCTGGGCGCTGGCCGCGCTGACCGGTGAGTTGGTTTTCCATGCCGCCAAGCCGGTGTTCATCAGGAAGGCCGTCACCGAGCGGATGGACCCGGTGCTGTTCGGCTGGTCCTACGACTACGTCGGCGACCTCGCCGAGACGGTGGCGCTGGTCTGGCCGGCGCGGCCGGGCGCCAACCGTGAGCCGGAGCTGTCGGAGGTGGTCGAGGCCCTGCGCTCGGCCTCGCGGTCGGAGGTGCAGCAGCTGATCGAGGGCTGGCTGGACGCCCTGGACCCGGACGGCCGTTGGGCGCTCCTCAAGCTCCTGACCGGCGCGCTCAGGGTCGGGATTTCGGCGCGGCTGGCCAAGCACGCCTGCGCCGAACTCGGTCACGTGCCGGTGACCGAGATCGAGGAGGTCTGGCACGCCGTTCCGCCGCCCTACGAAGACCTGTTCGCCTGGCTGGACGGTCGTTCCGAACGGCCCAGCGCCGACAACCCCGGCCGCTTCCGCTCGGTGATGCTGGCCCATGCGCTGGACGAGGCGGTCGACTTCGACAAGCTCGACCCGGCTGACTACGCCTCCGAGTGGAAGTGGGACGGCATCCGCGTGCAGGCCGTCTCCGAGCGCGGCGAGCGGCGGCTCTATTCCCGGACTGGCGACGACATCTCGCGCAGCTTTCCTGACATCTTGGCGGCGATGGACTTCGAAGGCGCTCTCGATGGCGAGCTGCTGGTCATGCGCGAGGGCCGCGTCTCATCCTTCAACGACCTGCAGCAGCGGCTGAACCGCAAGGTCATCGACGCCAGGCTGATGCAGAACTACCCGGTTGGCATCCGCGCCTACGACCTGTTGCTTGATGGCCCTGAAGACCTGCGCGACCTGCCGTTCGCCGAGCGGCGGAAACGCCTGGAGGCGTTCGTCGCTGGACTGTCGACGTCGATGATCGACCTCTCGCCGATGCAGCCGTTCGAAACGTGGGAGGAGTTGGCCGGGCTCCGCGCGGACCCGCCGGACGGCGACCCGAGGATCGCCGAGGGGCTGATGCTGAAGCGCTGGGACTCGCCCTACCTCGCCGGCCGCCCGAAGGGTCCGTGGTTCAAGTGGAAGCGCGACCCGCACCTGATCGACGCTGTCCTGATGTACGCCCAGCGCGGCA
>CAMLRH010000241.1 GCA_946482375.1 uncultured Caulobacteraceae bacterium
CCGCCATCCAGCCCCGTCCGCTTCCACGCCCGCTTCTTCGTCGCCGACGCCGAACGGCTCGAAGGCGAGCACGCTGAAACAGCCGAACTGTCCGACCTCGCCTACCGCCCCCTGGAAGACGCCCTGACGCTGCCGATCTTCGATGTCACCGAGATCACGCTGAGGGCTTTGGCGGCCGATCTGAACGCCTTGCCGTTCCGTCTCACCTACCGCAACGAGCGGCCGTTGATCACACCCCTGGAATGATTGACTTCCCGAGCGCGATCAGTATGTTCCGCGCCTCGCATTTCAGGGCCGCAGAGGCCACCGAAGGACTGTTCCGATGGCCAAACCGGCTTCCATCAAGATCCGCCTCAACAGCTCGGCGGATACCGGCTTCTTCTACGTCACCAAGAAGAATGCCCGCACCAAGACCGACAAGCTCGTGCTGAAGAAGTACGATCCCATCGCGCGCAAGCACGTCGAGTTCCGCGAAGGCAAGATCAAGTAGGATCGCCGGAGCGCTGAGCTTCCGAAGGCCCGGTTCCGCCGGGCCTTTTTTGTTGCGTGGTTCGACACGGCGCTTCGCGCCTGCTCACCATGACTAATACGGAACTAGTCATCCTGAGCAGCGGCGAAGACGCGTGTCGAAGGACGCAGAGCTACGCCGCTTGCGCGATGACCCGGTTACGGCCGGCGGACTTGGCCGCGTAGAGGGCGGCGTCGGCGCGCTTGATGAGGGCTTCGGCCGTGTCGTCCGAGCCGGCGGAGGCGGCCACCCCGATCGAGATGGTCACGCTCAAGAGTTCGGCGCCGCCCGCCACCCGGAACGGCGTCCCGGCCACGTGCAGTCGGATGCGTTCGGCGACCTTCTCGGCCGCGGCCAGGTCGGCGCCCGGCATGATCACCGTGAATTCCTCACCGCCGTAGCGGCACGGCAGGTCAACGGCGCGGACGTTGGTCGCCAGCCGCGCGGCGAACTCGCGCAGCACCTCGTCGCCGACGTCATGACCGTGGGTGTCGTTGATCTTCTTGAAGTGGTCGATGTCGATCATCAGCGTGGCGACGCCGTCACCGTCGCCACCGGCCACGGCGCGGTCGATCAGCGGCGCGAGCTGGCTTTCCATGTAGCGGCGGTTGTTGAGGCCGGTCAGCTCGTCGGTGACCGCCAGCTCCAGCGAATAATCGAGGTTCTGGCGCAGGAAGTCGGTGTAGCGCTTGCGCTTGATCTGGGTGCGGGCGCGGGCGGCCATCTCCTGCGGGTCGATGGGCCGGGTCAGCACGTCGTTGACGCCGATCTCCAGCGCCTTGACCAGCCGCTGATGGTCGTCGGCGTCGAGGATGGCCAGCACCGGCAGGTGCCGCGTCGCCTCGTCCGAGCGCAGGGTCGCGGCGAAGCGCAGGCCGTCGAAGCTCTTGGCGGCGGCGTTGACCATGACGAGGTCGACCGGGCCCTTGGCCGTCAGCAGCGCCTTGTCGGGCTCGGTCTCGGCAACCGGCCGGTGCTCTACGGAGAGCTCGGCCATGATGCGTTGGGCCTGGCGCTCGTTGTCGTCGACCAGCAGCACGCGCCCACCCGTGCCGCCGAGGCGCCCGGCGGCGCCGCCGATAACACCCAGCCGACGGCCCGAAGCCTCCCGCTGGCGCAGTTCGTCCATCACCATCTTCAGCCGGGTCAGGCTGCGGACGCGGGCGAACAGCACGCGGTCGTCGATGGGCTTGGTCAGGAACTCGTCGGCGCCGGCCTCGAGTCCCGTGATCTTGTCGCCGCGCCCGTCCAAGGCGGTGACCAGCACCACCGGCAGGTGGCGGGTCAGCGGATCGTCCTTAAGCCGGCGGCAGACCTGGAAGCCGTCCATGCCGGGCATCATCACGTCCAGCAGGATGATGTCGGGCGCCTCGCTGCCGGCGATGGCCAGCGCGGTGGCGCCGTCCGAGGCGGTCAGAACCTCATAGTACTCAGCCTGCAGCTTCGCCGCCAGAAGCCGGACGTTGGCCTCTATGTCATCGACGACGAGGATACGGGCGCTCATGGCCTATCCCAGGAACCGGCGGATGGTTTCGAGAAAATGCGACACTGAAATGGGTTTGGAGATGTAGGCCTCACAGCCGCCCTCGCGGATGCGTTCCTCGTCGCCCTTCATGGCGAAGGCGGTCACCGCCACCACGGGAATGTGGGACAGGTCGTCGTCTTCCTTCAGCCACTTGGTGACCTCGAGACCCGAGATCTCCGGCAGCTGGATGTCCATCAGGATCAGGTCCGGCCGATGCTCCCGCGCCAGCGCCAACGCCTGCAAGCCCTCGCGCGTCTGCAGCGTCTGGTAGCCCTGGGCGTCCAGAAGGTCGTGGAAGAGCTTCATATTGAGCTCGTTATCCTCGACGATGAGGACCTTCTTGGTCATGCCTGCCCGACCTCTGCGGCGTCACGCGAAAGGACTTCACGCCCCCGCTACTGGCGACCTATTCACACAAATATCCTTAAACGGGCGCTAATCGCGGTTAACCCGCCTTTCGAAAGCCAGATGGAACAGCCTGTCACCGACCTCCAACACGTCCTCATCGACCCGCGCCGACCGCTGCTCATGGTCGACGTCGACGAGGTGCTGGCCAAGTTCATGGCGGGCTTCGAACGCTACCTCGGCCGCCACGGCTACGAGATGCGGATTACCCGCTTCGCATTGTTCCAGAACATCTTTCCGGTAGGCGGGGAGCAGGCCATCGAGATGGAGCCGGGTCTGAAGCTGTTCAACGGCTTCTTCGCCGACGGCGCCGCAGACCTGGAACCGGCGGACGGGGCGGCGGACGCCCTGGCGGACCTTTCGCCGCACGCAGACATCGTCATCCTGACCAACGCCCCCGGCCACGGCCGCGACGCCCGCGCGGGTTGGCTGAAGACCCACGGCTTCGATTATCCGCTGGTGGTGAACTCCGGCCTGAAGGGCCCCGCCGCCGCCGACATGGCCGCGCGCACCGCCGGGGCCTCGGTGTTCATCGACGACCTGCTGCCGAACCTCGAGTCCGTGGCCGAGAGCGCGCCCGCCGTCCGCCGCTTCCAGATGGTCGCCGACGAGCGATTGCGCCCGCTCGCCCCCTGCGTCCCCGACCGCCACCCGCGCCACGACGAATGGCCGGCGCTGAAGGCGGCGATCGACGAGATTATCCGCTAGGTTTGTTCGCATGATCCGCATCGGCGTCGATTTCGGCGGCACCAAGATCGAGGCGGCCGCGCTCGCCCCCGACGGCTCCATCGCCGTGCGCGAACGGCGGCCGAACCCCGGCTCCTACGAGGCCGCTGTCGAGGTCGTGCGCGACCTCGTCCGCGCGGTGGGGCCGGAAGACGCCA
Source organism: uncultured Caulobacteraceae bacterium (assembly GCA_946482375.1). The sequence goes on from CAMLRH010000241.1 coordinate 3,323, forward strand.
GCGTCGGCATCGGCATTCCGGGTTCGATCTCCCCGAAGACGGGCATGATCCGCAACGCCAACTCCATCTGGTTGAACGGGAAGCCCTTCAAGCAGGATCTGGAGGCGGCGCTCGGCCGCCCGGTGCGGCTGGAGAACGACGCCAATTGCTTCGCCCTCTCCGAAGCCTCCGACGGCGCGGCGGCGGGGGCGGAGGTGGTCTTCGGCGCCATCCTCGGCACCGGCTGCGGCGGCGGCGTAGTGGTGCGCGGCAAGACCATCGAGGGCGTCAACGGCATCGCCGGCGAATGGGGCCACACGCCCCTGCCCTGGCCGCGACGGACCGAGTACCCGGGCAACCAGTGCTGGTGCGGGCGCGGCAGCTGCCTGGAGACGTGGATCTCCGGCACGGGCTTCGTAGAGGACTATCGGCGCGCCACCGGCAAGACGATGAGTGGCGCGCAAATCCTCGCCTCCGGCGACTCCGAAGCGGACTCGGCGCTGACCCGCTACATCGACCGGCTGGCCCGCGCGCTGGCGGTCATCTGCGACATCCTCGATCCGGACGTCATCGTGCTCGGCGGCGGCATGTCGAACGTGGATGCGCTGTACGACCGCGTCCCCGGCGTCACCGCCCGCTACGCCTTCACCGACGTCTTCGCGACGCGCATCGTGAAAGCGGAACACGGCGACTCCTCGGGGGTCCGGGGCGCCGCCTGGCTGTGGCCACTGCCGTAGTGCGTGGTGCGTGGTTCGACACGCCGCCTGCGGCGGCTGCTCACCATGACTTAGTTTGGTGGAGCCCCCAATTTTAGTCATCCTGAGCAGCCCGCGTCGCGGGCGTGTCGAAGGACGCATGGCGCAGCTCCAATGAAAACCCTCTGCCGCGACTGCTTCTGGAGCAACGACCGGCCCGCCCGCCGCTGTCCGGAGTGCGGCTCCCCGCGGCTCGTGACCCATCAGGAGCTCGACACGCTGTCCATCGCCCACATGGACTGCGACGCCTTCTACGCCTCGGTGGAGAAGCGCGACCGGCCGGAGTTGCGCGACGTTCCGCTCATCGTCGGCGGCGGCAAGCGTGGGGTGGT
>CAMLRH010000242.1 GCA_946482375.1 uncultured Caulobacteraceae bacterium
GGTCACCCGCTCCAGCTCGGCCGTCAGCGCCGACGTCCGCTCGGCGATCACCTGGCTCAGGATGTCGGCCTTCGACGAGAAGGTGGTGAAGACGCTGCCCACCGACACGCCCGCCTTTTCGGCGATGGCGCGGATGGTCGTTTCCTCGTAGCCGACGTGGTCGAAGAGATCGCGCGCCGCGTCCATGACCCGCGCCCTGGTCGCCTGTTTCTGCTGCTCGCGAACGCCCGCCATGCTTCCCCCTGCTGCGTCCTAGCGGCGGGCGCCCGCCAGCACCAGTCGCAGCTGGTCGGACAGGCGAGTCAGCATCTGCTCGGCGCTCAGCCCCTCGTATACCGCCGCGCGATATCCCGAAAGGTAGAGCTCCCAGACGATTCCACGCAGCAGCTTGACGTCGGTTCCGGCGGCGAGTTCGCCGCGCTTGACGCCCAGCTCGATGGCTTCGCTGACCAGCCGCGCAAAGGGTTTGACCGCTTCGCGGCTGCGGGGAATGGCGACGGGTTCGCGGCTCCAGCCGGCGGCCATGGCGGCGCAGATCATCGGCAGCTGGTGCGCGTGCGAGCGATAGGCGGCGCCGAAGAGGCCATGCAGGGCTTCCTCAACGGTCGCGGCTTCGCGCAGCGCCTCGGCCATGTCGCTCTCCAGCGCGCGATAGTCGCCGGCGACGATCTCGTCGAACAGCTCGGCCTTGTCGGCGAAGCTGGCGAAGACCGCCCCCGTCGACATGCCGGCGGCCTTGGCGATGTCGCGCACGGTGGCGCCCTCGTAGCCGCGCTCGTTGAAGAGCTGGCGGGCGGCGTCGAGAATCTTCTCGCGGGTGCGCTGCTTGGCGAGCGCGCGGCTGGTCAGGGGGCGCTCGGCGGTCGGGGTAATCGGCTTGGTGTTCACGAAGGTCATGACGGTTGCGGATCTGGATCCGGTGCAGATGGGCGGCCGCGCCCCCTTCGGCGGCAGCCTGATTGATGATGATCGCGTTCAGCGAACTGCGCCATTGCGATTCGCTCGATGACAAGGTGCTTTGCACACGCGGGTGACAAGATCGTCGCACCAGCTACTTTCCTGGGGAAAAACAGCTAGTTCCGACGCCCCACGCCCGACGCCTTGGTCATACACCCGACATTGCCTTGTTGTCCAGTTGAATGAACAAACTCAGCGAATGGTTAATGTTCGCCGGCTGGCGCGAAGGCCCGGACCGCCTTAGGGTCACCGCATGGATCGCTGGCTGGACATCGTCATCTACATCGCGCTCGCCGCGGTCGCGACCACGCTGGCGTTCGGCATCTACTCGCTCTACCGCGGCGGCGACTTCGCGCGGTCCTATTCCAACAAGCTGATGCGGCTGCGCGTGCTCATGCAGTTCATCGCCGTCGTCATCCTGGTGGCTGTCTTCTGGTGGCGGACGCGGGCTTAGCCATGGTCACGCTGAACCGGATCTACACGCGCACCGGCGACAAGGGCTCGACGAGGCTGGCGACCGGCGAGCCGGTCAGCAAGGCCTCGCTGCGGGTCGAGGCCTACGGCGGCGTCGACGAGACCAACGCCTGCATCGGGCTCGCCCGCCTGCACGCCGAAGCCGACCTCGACGCTATCCTCTCGCGCGTCCAGAACGACCTCTTCGACCTCGGCGCCGATCTCGCCACGCCGGACTCGAAAGACCTGAAGTTCGAACCCCTGCGCATCATCGACAGCCAGGTCGAGCGGCTGGAGCAGGAGATCGACCGGCTGAACGCCGAGCTCTCCCCCCTCAACTCCTTCATCCTGCCGGCTGGAACCGCGTGCGCCGCTCACCTGCACCTGGCCCGCACCGTCTGCCGGCGCGCCGAGCGCACCCTGGTCGCGCTGATGGCTGAAGATGAGACGGTGAGCGCCGCCGCGCTGAAGTACCTGAACCGCCTCTCGGACCTGCTGTTCGTCGCCGCCCGCTACGCCAACGGCAAGGGCGCGGACGACGTGCTGTGGGTGCCCGGAGGCTCGCGCTAACCAATACCCGCTCATCCCCGCGAAAGCGGGGACCCAGGTTTGTTATCGCAGAGCGCGAGGACTTCAGAAAAAGCCTGGGTTCCCGCTTTCGCGGGAATGAGCGGAAAGGTTTAGAGCCCCTTCTCCACCGCTTCCTTGGCCTTCATCTCCGACCATTCCTTGCGGCTGACGCCTTCGGGGCGGCCGGTGATGTTGGGGATGTAGATGGGCGTGGCGCAGATGCGCGTGCCCGGATCCCACCACGAGCCGTTCCGCTCGCACTCGCGCGACGGCCAGATCCAGAAGACCTGATAGGCCCACGACCCGATCGCGCCCAGCAGGAAGATGCCGAGGAAGAGGAGCTTCAGCTTGTCGATCGTGCGGTTCATATGGCGGGCTCTAGAAGCAGGTTCGGACAAAAATGCGGCTTACCTTGACGCAATGGGAACCCTTGCATTGCGCGCATAAAGCGTTATGCCCGCCTCCGCGCAATTTTTTCGCAATGCAACACATCGGTGAGAGACACGGATGAAGGTTCTCGTGACCGTTAAGCGGGTCATCGACTCCAACGTCAAGGCGCGGGTGAAGCCCGACCAGACCGGCGTCGATCTGGCCAACGTCAAGATGTCGATGAATCCCTTCGACGAGATCGCCGTCGAAGAGGCCGTCCGCATGAAGGAGAAGGGCGTCGCGACCGACGTCGTCGTCGTCTCCATCGGCCCGGCCCAGGCGCAGGAAACCATCCGCACGGCGCTCGCCATGGGCGCCGACCGCGGCATCCTGGTGCAGGCCGACGGCGATCCCGAGCCCCTGGCCGTCGCCAAGGTGCTCAAGGCCGTCGTCGCCGAAGAGAGCCCCGACCTCGTCGTCATGGGCAAGCAGGCCATCGACGGCGACAACAACGCCACCGGCCAGATGCTGGCGGCCCTGCTGGACTGGCCGCAAGCCACCTTCGCCTCGAAGGTCGAGCTCGGCGGCGGCAAGGCGACCGTCACTCGCGAAGTGGATGGCGGCCTGCAGACCCTCGAAGTCCAGCTGCCGGCGGTCGTCACCGTCGACCTGCGCCTCAACGAGCCGCGCTATGCCTCGCTGCCGAACATCATGAAGGCGAAGAAGAAGGAAATCGCGACGAAGACCGCCGCCGACTACGGCGTCGACCTCGCGCCGCGCCTCAAGGTCGTGAAGGTCTCGGAGCCGGCCAAGCGCCAGGCCGGCATCAAGGTCGAGACCGCCGCCGACCTCGTCATGAAGCTCAAGAATGAAGCGGGGGTGCTGTAATGGCCGTTCTCGTCATCGCCGACCACCACGACGGCATCGTCCGCGACACCACCCACAAGACCGTCACCGCCGCCCAGAAGCTGTCCGGCGACATTGACGTCCTCGTCGCCGGCAAGGGCGTCGATGGCGCGGCCGCCGCGGCCGCCAAGATCGCCGGCGTCCGCAAGGTGCTCGCCGCCGACTCCGACGCGCTGGGCCAGGGCCTGGCCGAGGCCTATGAGGCCCTCATCGTCGGCCTCGCCGCCAACTACGACGCGGTGCTGACCCCTTCGACCTCGATGGGCAAGAACTTCTCGCCGCGCGTGGCCGCCAAGCTCGACGTGTCGCAGATATCCGACGTCGTCGAGGTCGTCGACGCCAACACCTTCGTGCGCCCGATCTACGCCGGCAACGCGCTGGAGACGGTGCAGTCGTCCGACGACAAGAAGGTGATCACCGTCCGCCCGACCGTCTTCAAGGCCGCGGCCGAAGGCGGCTCCGCCTCCGTCGAGAAGATCGACGCCGGCGCCGGCGCGGCCAAGACCCGCTTCGTCTCCGAAGAGATGGTCAAGTCGGACCGTCCGGAACTGGGCGCGGCCAAGATCGTCGTCTCCGGCGGCCGGGCCATGGGTTCGGCTGAAGAGTTCCAGAAGGTGATCGAGCCCCTCGCCGACCTGCTCGGCGCGGCGGTCGGCGCCAGCCGCGCTGCGGTGGACGCCGGCTACGCCCCCAACGACTACCAGGTCGGCCAGACCGGCAAGGTCGTGGCTCCCGACGCCTACATCGCCATCGGCATCTCGGGCGCCATCCAGCACCTCGCCGGCATGAAGGACTCGAAGGTCATCGTCGCCATCAACAAGGACGCCGACGCGCCGATCTTCCAGGTCGCCGACTACGGCCTCGTGGCGGACTACAAGACCGCCGTTCCCGAGCTGATGGACGCCCTGAAGCAGGCCGGCAAGTAAGCCGAACTTCAGCGTTGAAGAACCAGATCGCCGGCGGGGCATTCCGCCGGCGATTTTCGTTTGTCGCTGCATCGCAGCAAAGACTTGGCGCCCGCGGCCAAGGGCGTGCTAGAACGTCTCCCTTCGCCCTTTCGGAGCTGAATGGTGGATATCAAGTCGGTCGGGATCATCGGCGCTGGCCAGATGGGGACCGGGATCGCCCAC
>CAMLRH010000243.1 GCA_946482375.1 uncultured Caulobacteraceae bacterium
TGCTGAAGGCCCGCTCGGAAGACGCCGGCGTCGCCTCCAAGCTGATCGCCACGGTGTCCGACCTCGAAAAGATCGCCAACGACGACAACGCCGAGGTCCAGGCCCTGCAGGGCTGGCGCCGCGAGGCGTTCGGTGCGGATGCGCTGAAGCTGAAGCGGGGCGAACTGGCGCTGGTGCTAGACGGCACGCGGGTGCGGGTCGTCGAGGTCCGGCGCGCGCCCAGAGCCGCTACCCCGGCCTGATCTCCAGGCGGGCGTTCAGGGCGTTCGCCACCGCCTGCGCCCGGCGCCGCGTCTGTTCGCCCAGCAGCATGTCGGCCCATTTCGGCTCGGTGGTGAGCAGTAGCTTGCCGTCGGCGTGGGTGATCCGGGAATGCTTGAGGAGCGTGCTGGAGCGGCCCGAAAGGTCGCAGCCCAGGCGGATGGCGGCGCCCAGCGCCCGGGCCCGTTTGCGGTGCGCTTCGGGCAGGATGCGGGCGATCGTCGAGGGCTCGGGCAGGTCGGCGCTGGCGGTGTGGCGATAGAAGGCCGCCACCGCGAGAAAGGCGCGCTCCACATGCGTCTGGCCGGCGATGGGCGCGCGCAGGACCTGCTCGAAGACCAGCGTCGCGCGGTGGTCCGGGTGCAGCGTCGCGCCCAGGTCGGCCAGCCGGCAGGCGGCGGCGGTGACGATGCGGTCGCGCTCGCCGAAGCCGCCGGGCAGGGCAGCGAACACCGGCTCCAGCCAGGCTTCCAGCGCCGGGCCCAGTCCGTCGTCCACCGCCAGCCGTCCGCCCAGCGCCGCGCAACCGGCGACCAGCGGGTCCCGCGAGCGCACCCCGGCCGGCATGGCGTCGAAGAGCAGGCCCTCGCGAAGGCCGTAGGCGGAGGTCAGGATGCGTTTGACGCCGAGCTGCGCGACCAGCGCTTCCAGCACCACGGCGGCGTAGGGCAGGGTCTCCACGCGCTTGCGCGAGACGCCGGGGATACGCTCGAGCGAGTGCGGCGACAGCCGTGAGATCAGCCGCGCGGCGGTGATCGCCTCGGCGCGGCTCATCTCGTACTCATGGACGATCTTCAGGGGGTAGTTGCTCATCCCCATGTGCAGCAGCGCGAGGTTGCGCCAGGCGCCGCCGACCGCATGAAAGGTCTCGGCCTGAAAGGCGGGCGCCACGCCGCTCAACCGCTTTTCGACCTCGCGCCGCAGCTTGCGCGCGTCGTCGCCGTGCTTGTAGCCCAGCGAAAAGGGCCCCAGCGGCAGCGTCACGCCCCGGTCCGGGCCCTTGTCGCCCAGCGCCGTGAGCTCGAGACTGGCGCCGCCCAGGTCGCCGACCACGCCCGCGCCGTCCGGCGCGCCCGCCAGCACGCCGAGCGCCGCATAGCGGGCTTCCTCCTCGCCCGAGATGACACGCAGCGTCAGCCCGGTCTCGGCCTTCACGCGCTCGACGAACGCCGCGCCGTCCTCGGCGTCACGGATGGCGGCGGTGCCGACCGGGAAGACCTCAGCCGGCCGGGTCGCGTCGAGCACCGCGCGGAACCGGCGAAGCGCCGCCATCGCCATCTCGATCCCTTCCGGCGACAGCCTGCCGGTCGAGCCCAGGTCACGCCCCAGCCCCGCCAGCACCTTCTCGTTGTAGGTCGGCCAGATGGCCCGCCCGTCCAGCCGGTAGAGCACCAGGCGCACGGAGTTGGAGCCGACGTCGATGACGGCGGCGTCGCGGTGGCTAGCGTCTGGCGACATCGTCCAGCGCGCGCGGCAGGTCTTTGACGTTCTGTCCGCGGCCGGACAGGCTGGGGTTGGTCATGAAGTACTCATGCGCCGAGAACGCGCCTTCCGAATTCCACTCCGGATCGCGCGTGTAGCGGCCTTCGGCGTCGCAGGTCCAGCTTTGCGCCTCATCGTGCAGGGCGGCGCGCAGGATGTAGTCGAGCACCTGCTGGTGCACCGTCGGGTTCTCGATGGGCGTCAGGCACTCGACGCGGCGGTCGAGATTGCGCGGCATCCAGTCGGCGGAGGAGATGAACACCCGCGCCCGGCTGCTCGGCATCTCGTGGCCGTTGGCGAAGGCGACGATGCGGCCGTGCTCGAGGAAGCGGCCGACGATCGAGCGGACGTGGATATTCTCCGACAGGCCTGGAATGCCGGGCCGCAAGCAGCAGATGCCGCGGATCACGAGGTCGATCCGCACGCCGGCCTGACTGGCGCGGTAGAGGGCGTCGATGATCTCCGGATCGACCAACGCGTTCAGTTTGGCCCAGATGGCGGCAGGCTTTCCGGTCCGGGCGTTCTCGATCTCCTGGTCGATGAAGGTGAGAAGATCGGTCTTCATCGTGTCTGGCGAGAAGGAGAGCTTCTCCAGCCGCTCGGGCCGCGCGTAGCCGGTGATGAAGTTGAACAGCCGCGCCGAATCCCGCCCCAGCGCCGGGTCGGTCGTGAACAGCGACAGGTCGGTGTAAATCTTGGCCGTCACCGGGTGGTAGTTGCCGGTGCCGAAGTGGCAGTAGGTGCGCAGCGTCTCGCCCTCGCGCCGCACGACCAGGCTGAGCTTGGCGTGGGTCTTGTACTCCACGAAACCGAAGACGACATGGACCCCCGCACGCTCCAGGTCGCGCGCCCACTTGAGGTTCGCTTCCTCGTCGAAGCGCGCCTTGATCTCGACCAGCGCGGTGACGTTCTTGCCGTTCTCGGCCGCCTCGATCAGGGCGGCGACGATCGGGCTGTCCTGGCTGGTGCGATAGAGCGTCTGCTTGATCGCCAGCACGTTGGGGTCCGTGGCGGCCTGGCGCAGGAACTGCACCACCACGTCGAAGCTCTCGAACGGGTGGTGGACGAGAATGTCCTTCTCGCGGATCGCCGCGAAGCAGTCGCCGCCGTGGTCGCGGATGCGCTCGGGGAAGCGGGGCGAGAACGGCGGGAACTTCAGGTCGCCCCGGTCGGCGGGGATCAGCTGTTCGAACTGGGCCAGCCCGAGCTTGCCGTCGACGATGACGACGTCCTCGGGCTCAGCCTTCAGGCCGTCGATGATGAACTCGCGCAGGTCGTCGGGCATCGAGGCCTCGATCTTCACGCGGACCACCGAGCCCAGCCGGCGCAGCTTCAACCGGGCCTCGAATTCGCGGACCAGGTCTTCGGCCTCTTCCTCGATCTCCACGTCGCTGTCGCGGATCAGCCGGAACATGCCGCGGCCTTCGACGTCGCAACCGGGGAAGAGGTGGTCGAGGAAGAGGACGAGGAAGCTTTCCAGCGCCAGGAACCGTCGCTCCCCCTTCTGGCTGCGGCGTTCGTGGGCGGTGAGTTCCCAGAACCGCTTCACCTGCGTGGGCACGGGCACCAGCGCGTAGAGCACCTTGCCGTCCGAGCGGCGGCGCAGCTTCAACGCCAGCGAGAAGCTCAGGTTCGGGATGAACGGGAAAGGATGCGCCGGGTCGATGGCCAGCGGCGTCAGCACGGGAAAGATGCGGCTGAGGAAGATTTCGCTGGCGATGGCGTGGTCGGGCGCCTCGACATCGACGGCGCTCAGCAGGCGCAGGTTTTGCGTGGCGAGTTCGGCGCGGATTTCACGCCAGATGCGTTGCTGCCCGGCCATCAGCTCGGCGGCGTCCTCGTTGACGCGGACCAGCTGTTCCTGCGGGGTGAGACCATCCTGGCTGACCACCCGCACCCCCTCGCGGACCTGGCCCTTAAGGCCGGCGACGCGGACCATGTAGAACTCGTCGAGATTGGCCGCCGAGATCGACAGGAACCGCAGCCGCTCCAGCAGCGGATGGCGCGGATTCTCGGCCTCCTCCAGCACACGGCGGTTGAAGGCCAGCCACGAGAGCTCGCGGTTGAAGAACCGTTCGGGGGAGGCGAGCAGGGTCTCGTCCAGCGCCAGCGGCGCGTCGTTGACGGCGAGCGGCCCGCTCATTCGAACAGCTCCAGGGTGTCGTCGAGCACTTCGCGGGCGAGCACGCGGGAGATGCCGCGCTGTTGTTCGTCGGCGGCCTCGTCCAGCCGCTGGACCACCGCCTGCGCGGCCGGGATCGAACGCTCGATGCGGCGCAGCAGGTATTCGTAGACGTCGTCGGCCGGGCGGATATTCCGCTCGCGGAAGAACTTCTCGAGCACCTGGCGCAGCAGCGCGTCGTCCGGCGCGCCGATGGGGGCGACGGTCAGGGCGTTCAGACGCGAGCGCAGATCGGGCAGGTCGGTCTTCCACTGCACGGGCGGCTTGCGGGCGGTGAGCAGCAGGCCGCCGCCCTTCACCCCGGCCATGTTGATCAGGTGAAACAGGGGCTCGTCGCGGGACCGTCGCCGGTCGACGTCCTCCACCAGCACGGGGCGGCCTTCCAGCGCGGCCAGCTCCATGCCGCGCTCGAAGACCACGGCGTCGGCGTCCTTCGCCCATG
>CAMLRH010000244.1 GCA_946482375.1 uncultured Caulobacteraceae bacterium
AGACGCTGGCCGGTTTCGGCGGCGGCTTCACGGACGTGATCGCGGCCCGCAGCCAGATGTTCATGCTCATGCACCTGGTCATCTCGACGAGCGAGTACATCGAGGCGTTCGGCCTGATCCTGGTCGGCATGGGCCTGTTCCGGCTCGGCTTCTTCACCCTGACCTGGCCCAGCCGCGCCTACTGGGGTCTGGTCGCCTTCGGCTACCTCATCTGCGCGCCGATCACGGCCTGGATGGCCTGGCGGGTCACCAGCAGCGGCTTCGACCCGATGGTTATCCACGAAATGAATGTCTGGACCGCCGCGCCGCGCATCTTCATCGCGCTGGCGCACGCCTCCGTCGTCATGCTGATCGTCCGCGCCGGGGCGCTGAAGTGGCTGACCGACCGGCTGGCGGCGGCGGGGCAGATGGCGCTCAGCAACTACCTGCTTAGCTCGATCATCGCGGTCATCGTCTTCGACGGCTGGGCGCTCGGCCTGTTCGGCGAACTGCAGCGCTACCAGCTCTACTTCGTGGTTCTGGGCGTCTGGGCCGTGATCCTGCTCTGGAGCAAGCCCTGGATGGCGGCCTTCCACTACGGCCCGTTCGAGTGGGTCTGGCGCTCGCTGGTGCAGTGGAAACCGCAGCCGTTTTCGAAGAAGTCCGGTCCGAAACTCGCCCCCGCGCTGTAACTAGCGTGGCATGAGCCACGCCTCCCCTCGCCGCCTCGCGCTCGCCGGTCTCGTCAGCCTGGCGGTTGGCAACGGCATCGGGCGCTTCGTCTTCACGCCGATCCTGCCGGTGATGATGGAGGCGCTGGGACTGGACGCGGCGCAGGCCGGGTTGATCGCCTCGGCCAACTACGCGGGCTACCTCGTCGGCGCGCTGATCGGAGCGACGAGCTGGCTGCGCGGCTCGCCCAAGGCCTGGCTGGTCGCCGGGCTGATCGCCAGTGCAATTACCACGGCCATGGTCGGGCTCGTCCCCAACCCTAACTTCATCAGCTTCACGCCGCTGGAGCTGGCCGCCATCCGCTTCCTCGGCGGGCTGGCCAGCGCCTTCGTCATGGTCTTCGGCTCGGCCGTGGTGCTGGAGCGGCTGAACGCGGCCGGGCGAGGCGGGCTGTCGGGCGTCCATTTCGGCGGCGTCGGCGCGGGCGTGGCGTTGTCGGCGGTGATGGTCTCAGGTCTCGGCGCCATGGGCGCCGACTGGCGTGAGATGTGGTTCGCTGCGGGCGCGATTTCGCTGGTCGGCGCGATCGCCGCCGCCCTGTTGCTGCGTGCGCCCGACCCTACCAGCCAGGCCGCCGAGCATCCGGGCGCGGGCCGCGAGCCCATGTCGCTGCTGGTCGCCTACGGCCTGCTCGGCTTCGGCTACGTCATCACCGCCACCTTCATCGTCGCCATCGTGCGCGGCCAGCCGCAGGCCCGCGCCGCCGAGCCGTTCGTCTGGTTGATGGTCGGCCTCGCCGCCGCACCCTCGACCAGCGCCTGGACCTGGGCGGCGCGCAGGATTGGCGAGTTGCCGGCCTACGCGCTGTCGGTGCTGATCCTCGCGGCTGGAGTCGTTATCAGCGTGCTCGTGCCGACAACGCTCGGCGCGCTCGCCGCCGCCGTGCTGCTGGGCGGCACCTATATGGGTTCGACGGCGCTCGGCCTGACCGCCGCACGCCACCTCTCAGCCCACCCGCGTCAGGCGCTGGCGCGGATGACGGCCTCCTTCGGGCTCGGACAGATGGTGGGGCCATTGTTCGCCGGGGTGCTGGCTGAGCGGACGGGGAGTTTCGTGGCCCCGTCGATCGTGGCGGCGGTGGGGCTACTTGTTGCCGCTGGCCTGACATTTCGTCCTTCTCCCCTCGCGGGAGAAGGTGGCCCGCGCAGCGGGTCGGATGAGGGGGCTCTCAGAAAGCGCAGCTAACGGTCGTGGTTGAAAGGGCGGTGCGCCCCCTCATCCGTCAGCCTTCGGCTGCCACCTTCTCCCGCGGGGGGAGAAGGGATCGCTACCCCGCTTTGCGAACCTCAGCGTCCCTACCCGCGCGCAGGTGTTCGGCGACGAGGAACGACAGCTCCAGAGCCTGCTCGCCGTTGAGACGGGGATCGCAATGGGTGTGATAGCGATCCGCGAGTTCGCCTTCGCTCACCGCCCGGGCGCCGCCGAGGCATTCGGTGACGTTCTGGCCGGTCATCTCGAGGTGGACGCCGCCGGGGTGCACGCCCTCGGCCTCGGCGATCTCCACGAACGACTTCACCTCGGCGAGGATGCGGTCGAACGGCCGGGTCTTGTAGCCGGTCGAGGCCTTCAGCGTGTTGCCGTGCATCGGGTCGATGGCCCAGACCACCGTGCGGCCGGCGCGCTTGGTCGCCTCCATCAGCCGCGGCAGGCGGTCGGCGACCTTGTCGGCGCCGAAGCGGCCGATCAACGTCAGGCGGCCGGGCGTGTCGTCGGGGTTCAGGACGTCGATCAGGCGCAGCAAGTCGTCCGGCTCCATGGTCGGGCCGCACTTCATGCCGATGGGGTTCTTGATCCCCTTCATGAACTCGATGTGGGCGCCGTCCAGCTGGCGGGTGCGCTCGCCGATCCAGAGCATGTGGGCCGAGGTGTCGTACCAGTCGCCGGTCGTGGAATCGACGCGGGTCATGGCCTCCTCGAAGTTCAGCAGCAGCGCTTCGTGGCTGGTGAAGAAGTCGACCTGATGCAGCGTCGGGTGGCTTTCCGGCGTCACCCCGACGGCGGCCATGAAGGCCAGCGTCTCGGAGATCTTCTCGGTCAGTTCGCGATAGCGCGCGCCCTGCGGGCTGTCGGCGACGAAGCCCAGGGTCCACTTGTGGATGTTGTAGAGGTCGGCATAGCCGCCGCCCGCGAATGCGCGCAGCAGGTTCAGCGTCGCCGACGACTGGGCGTAGGCCTTCAGCAGGCGCTCCGGATCGGGCACGCGGGCCTCTTCCGTGAACTCCATGCCGTTGATGTTGTCACCGCGGTAGGACGGCAGCGTCACCTCGCCCTGCGTCTCGATGGGTTCGGAGCGCGGCTTGGCGAACTGGCCGGCGATACGGCCGACCTTCACCACCGGCTTGCCGCCGGCGAAGGTCAGCACCACCGCCATCTGCAGGATCAGGCGGAAGGTGTCGCGGATGTTGTCGGCCGCGAACTCCTTGAAGCTCTCGGCGCAGTCGCCGCCCTGGAGCAGGAAGGCCTTGCCCTGCGCGACGTCGCCCAGCCGGTCCTTCAGGCGGCGCGCCTCCCCTGCAAAAACCAGCGGCGGCATACGGCGAAGTTCAGCTTCCACGCGCGCAACCGCGCCCGCGTCCGGATAATCGGTCGGGACGTGCTTGGCGGGCTTGGTTCTCCAGGACGCGGGCGTCCAGCGGTCGGTCATCGTCATCACTCGAAAAGCAGGGAGCGCGGCTAATACCTCAGCCCCGCCATCAAGGCAAAATAGTGCGCCGAGGCGTCTTTAGCGAGGATCGCGCGGCAGGATGTGCCCTTACGCCACGCCCAGCTCGGGCGGGACGTATTTCTCGCGCATGGTGACGAACTCCTCGCCCGCCGTCGGGTGAACGGCGCAGGTCGCGTCCCATTGCTGCTTGGTGACGCCCATCTTCACGGCGATGGCGCCCATCTGGATGATCTCGGGCGCGTCTGGGCCGACCATGTGGACGCCGACCACCTTCTGACCCTTCTCGTCGACGACCAGCTTCATCAGGGTGCGCTCCTCGCCGCCGTAGAAGGTCTGCTTCATGGGACGGAAGACGGCGCGGTAGATATCGACCTTGCCGTACTGGTGACGGGCTTCGGCTTCGGTCAGGCCGACTGTGCCGATCGGCGGCTGCGAGAACACCGCCGTCGCCACGTTCTCGTGGTCGAAACTGGCCGGCTTGTCCTGGAAGACGGTGGCGGCGAAGGCGGCGCCCTCGCGGATGGCGACCGGCGTGAGGTTGATGCGGTCGGTGACGTCGCCGACGGCCCAGATGTTGTCGGCCGTCGTCTTCGAGAACTCGTCGACCTTGATGGCTCCCCGCTCGTTCAGTTCGACACCGGCGGCCTCGAGGCCAAGGTCGGCGACGTAGGGGTCGCGGCCGGTGGCGAACATCACCTGCTGGGTCGTCACGCTGATGCCGTTGGAGAAATAGCTGACCAGCCCTTCGTCGGTCTTCTCGATGCGGTCGTGCTCGCAGCCCAGAACGATCTTGATGCCGCGCCGCTCCATCTCCGTGGCCAGATGCGTGCGGACGTCCTCGTCGAAGCCGCGCAGGATGTTGGGGCCGCGATATAGAAGTGTAACTTCCGAACCCAGGCCATTGAAAATGCCCGCGAACTCCACGGCGATATAGCCGCCGCCGACGATCAGGATCGACTTCGGCAGGCTCTCCAGGTGGAAGGCCT
>CAMLRH010000245.1 GCA_946482375.1 uncultured Caulobacteraceae bacterium
CAGCAGGAAGTTGGAGTTCGACACCCCCTCGGCGATGCCCTTGAACGCCAGCGGCTGGCCGAGGTCGAAATCGGCCAGGAGCCCTTCCAGCTCCTCGTCGGTGATGTCCGTGTAGACCGCCATGGAGCGGGGATGCGCGAGGGATCAGCGGCGGTCAAGCTGCGTCCTTCGACACGCCTGCTTCGCAGGCTGCTCAGGATGACTAACTCAGAAGCTCGTCATGGTGAGCAGCCCGGATGAAATCCGGGCGTGTCGAACCACGCTACTCCGCCGCCACCGGCTTGCGGTCGGCGGCCTGCAGCGCGGCCATCCGGCCGATCGCCGCGTTGGCCTCGGCCATGATCCGCCGCACGATCTCGCCCGCGGGCAGCACGTCGTGGACGCCGCCGGCCGACTGGCCCATGGCGAAGCAGGACTTGTCGGGGTCGAGGCCCTCGACCTGGCCGCCGATGCCGCCCATGGCCTCGTTCTGGATCGAGATCATCGCCTGCATCGGGAACTGCTGGATGTCGCCCGGACGGCTCTCCCAGTCGTCGACGTAGCTGTTCTTCTTCACCCGCATCGGCTTGCCCGAGTAGCAGCGGGTGCGGATAGTGTCCTCGTCCGCGGCGTCCAGGATGGCCTGCCGGTAGGGGTCGCCCGCATGCGCCTCTTCGGAGGCAATGAAGCGCGTGCCCATCCAGACGCCCTGCGCGCCCAGCGCCAGCGACGCCGCCAGCCCGCGACCGTCGTAGATGCCGCCGGCGCCGACCACAGGAATCTTCACCGCATCGACCGCCTGCGCGATCAGCGGCAGGGTGCCGACGAGCCCGGTATGGCCGCCGCCCTCGCCACCCTGACAGATGACGGCGTCGCAGCCGGCCTGTTCCGCCTTTACCGCGTGCTTCACCGCCCCGCAGACGACCATGACCTTGAGGCCGGCCTTCTTGAGCTTCTCCATGATCGGCATTGGCACACCGAGCCCCGCGACGAAGGACGAGGCGCCGTTGTCGATGATGACGTCGACGGCCTTCGTCAGCGCGTCCGGCGTGGCGGCCAGCAGGTCGACGCCGAACGGCTTGTCGGTCAGCTCGCGGACCTTCTTCATCTGCTCTTCGATGAAGCGGCTCGAGGCGCCGGCCATGCCGAGCACGCCGTAGCCGCCGGCGTTGGACACCGCCGCCGCCAGCTCGGCGTAGGAGACCCCGCCCATGCCGGCCAGCAGGATCGGATGCTCGATGCCGAGCAAGTCGCAGAGGGGCGTTCTCAGGCTCATCGTCGTTTCCTTTGCGCGTCATCCCCGGCCTTGTGCCGGGGACCCATGAACACCGCCCGTCAGCGGGTATTCTGGGTAGCGCTGTGTGCATGGGTCCTCGGGACAAGCCCGAGGATGACGGGTGATTTTATCTCAGAAGACTGTGTACCCCCCGTCGATCACGAAGGTGTCGGCGGTGTGGAATTTCGAGGCGTCGGAAGCCAGGTAGACGGCGATGCCGCCGAAGTCCTCCGGCTCGCCCCAGCGGCGCATGGGGACGCGGCCGATGGCCTTCTCGTTGAACTGGTCCCAGGCCTGCAGCGGCGCGGTCATGTCGGATCGGATCCATCCGGGCAGGATCGCGTTGGCGCGCACGCCGTAGCGCGCGTATTCGACGGCGATGCCCTTGATCAGGGGGATAACCGCGCCCTTCGTCGAGGCGTAGGCCTGGTTGCGCGGCGCGCCGTGGACGGCGCTGACCGACGAGGTCACGACCAGCGAGCCGCCGGGATCGCCGGCCTCGGCGCGGGCCTTGATGTGCTTGCAGGCCTCGCGGAAGGTCCAGAAGACGCCGTCGAGGTTGACGGTCATGACGCGGCGCCAGCTTTCGGTGCTCATCTCGTCGAAGGAAGACACCCGGCCCGCGCCGACCCCGGCGTTGGCGGCGACGAAATCGACCCGACCCATGGCGGCCAGCAGTTCTTCCATGCCGCCGATCACCGCCTGTTCGTCTCCGACGTCGATCTGCTGGGCCTTCACGCGCACGCCGTAGCTGGTCAGCTTGCCCTCGGCCGCGAGGTTCTTTTCCGGGTTCGAGCCCCAGATGACGATGTCGGCGCCGGCCTGGGCCAGCGCCTCGGCCATGCCAAGCCCGATGCCGCTGTTACCGCCGGTCACCAGCGCAACCTTGCCCTTCAGATCGAACGGCGCGTAGGCCATGGCGCTTCCCTCTGTCTGTTCTGACGACGGTTAGACGGTGGGCGCCGTAACGTCCGTCAAGCAAACCGTTCGCGGGCCGCTTCGACGATGCGGACCGTCTCGGACCATTCTACCAGACCGGCCACCTCGCTGTGGTGGAAGAACCGCGCGTCGGCGGCGTCGTCGCCCGCCACCGGCTCGCCGGACACCCAGCGGGCGGCGAAGTCGATGAGGACGTAGTGGCGGGTTACATCTCCGTTCGTGCGCGAGGTGAAGACGGCGTCCAGCACCTCGATCAGGCCCAGCAGATCGGCCTCGACGCCGGTTTCCTCCTTCAGTTCGCGAAGAGCGGCGGCCTCGACGGTTTCGCCGAACTCGATGCGGCCGCCCGGCAGGCTCCACTGGCCGAGCCTTGGCGGCGTGCCGCGCCGGACCAGCAGGACTTCGTCGCCGCGCATCACGACGACGCCGACCGCCGGGACCGGCTGCTGGCTCACGTCGCCGTCCAGCCGCCGTCCACGGTCAGCGCCGCGCCGTTGACCGAGGCGCCGGCGTCCGACGCCAGATAGAGGAGCAGTCCGCCGAGCTGGTCGAAGGTGACGAACTTCTTGGTCGGCTGGGCGGCGAGGATGACGCCCGTCATCACCTCTTCCTCGCTGATGCCGCGCGCCTTCGCCTGGTCGGCGATCTGCGCCTCGACCAGCGCGGTCTTCACATAGCCGGGGCAGATGGCGTTGCAGGTGATCCCGTCGCGGGCAACCTCCAGCGCGATGGTCTTGGTCAGGCCGAGCACCCCGTGCTTGGCGGCCACGTAGGCCGACTTGAAGGGCGAAGCGACCAGCGCGTGGGCCGAGGCGATGTTGACGATCCGGCCTCGGCCCTGCGCCTTCATGATCGGGATCGCGGCGCGGGCGGCGTGGAAGGCGCTGGTCAGGTTGATGGCGATGATCTGGTCCCACTTCTCCAGCGGGAACTCGTCGACCGGCGCGACGTGCTGGACGCCGGCGTTGTTGACGAGGATGTCGAGCCGGCCGCACTCGCGGTGCGCATAGGCGACGAGGTCGGCAATCTCCACCGGCTTAGTCATGTCGGCCGGGTGATAGAGGGCGCCGTCGATGCTGGCCTTCGCCTGTTCGATGGCGGCGGGATCACCCAATCCGTTCAGCACGACACGCACGCCCTGCCCCGCCAGCTGCTGCGCCAGGGCCAGTCCGATGCCGCTGGTCGAGCCGGTGACGACGGCGACCTGCCCTGAAAGTCCGAAATCGACAGCCATGGCTATTTCACCGGTGGAGGTTGCGGCCGGGCGAACACCCAGTCCGTGTCGGAGGACAGCGCCGGCTGGAAGGCGTAGTCGGCGGTGTCGAAGGCCTTCAGCTTCTCGGCCCGGTCAATGCGGTGGTCGATGGCGTAGCGGGCCATCAGTCCGCGCGCCTTCTTGGCGAAGAAGCTGATGGTACGCAGCTGGCCGTCCTTCTCTTCCTTGAAGTGGCAGGTGACCATCGGCACGGCGAGCGCCTTCGTATCGACCGCGCCGAAGTATTCCTGGCTGGCCAGGTTGACCAGCGTCGGGTCCGTCATCCCCTTCGCCGTCTCGTTCAGGACCTGGACGACCGGCTTCTTCCAGAAGTCGTAGAGGGTCTTGCCGCGCCTGGTCTTCAGCTTGACGCCCATCTCGAGGCGGTAGGGCTGTAGCGCATCGGCGGGACGCAGCACGCCGTACAGGCCCGACAGGATGCGCAGGTGGTCCTGCGCCCAGTCGAAGCTCTTCTTGTCCAGCGTGCGGGCCTGCAGGCCGAGATAGACGTCGCCGTTGAAGGCGATGGCCGCCTGCAGGCCGTCCTCAAGCTCCGGGTCGAAGTGCTGGAAGCGCTCGTGGTTGAGCTGGGCGAGGTTGTCGGAAATGCCCATCATCCGCTTGAGGTCGCGCGGCCGCAGCTTCTCGGTGACCTGCGCGAGTTCGGCGATGTCGTCCTTGAGCGCCGGCGTCGTCAGCGGCAGCGGCCGCTCGGGAGCGGTGAAGTTCAGCGCCTTCGACGGCGAAATGACCATCAGCATCGCAGCGCAATAGCCCTTCCCCCTGGATGGGGGAAGGGTTGGGATGGGGGTGGCGCCCTCTCAGCCTTCACGACGTCGGAGCCCTATCCTGAACCTCTTCCACCCCCATCCCCGGCCCTTCCCCCATCCAGGGGGAAGGG
>CAMLRH010000246.1 GCA_946482375.1 uncultured Caulobacteraceae bacterium
CGTGCGCCGCCTTCTCGGCGGCCTCGGCTTCGCGCAGGGCTTCCTCGGAATTCTCGACGGCCTGCAGGCGGGCGGCGAAGTCGGCGCGGGCGGTGGGGAGGTCGTCGACCTGGATGTTGAGCTTGCGGGCCATGGCGCGCAGCGCGAACAGCCGCTCCTCGGCCTTTTCCAGCCGGTCGGGTTCGACGTCGAAGCTCTCGGCGGCGGCGTCGATGGCGGCGGCGGCCTCCTGCGCCTCCACCGAGGCGCGGTCGACGGCGTCCAACGCGGCGGTGAGGCGCGACAAGGCCGCGCCCCCTTCGGCCGCTCCCGCCTGTACGGCGCGGTCTTTGGCCCGTTGCAGGGCGCGGAACGCCTGTCCGAGCCGAGATGTGGTGCTGTCGCCGCCCAGGGCGTCGCGGGCGGCGGCGATGTCGGCCAGCGCCTTCTCGGCGGCTCCGAGCAGCGCGCGTTCCTCGGCCAGCGCCGCCTCCTCGCCGTCCTTCGGTGCGAGGCGGTCGAGTTCGGCGAGGCGGAGCGTGACCTCCTCGATCTCGGAGGCGGCGCTGCTGGCCTGATCGCGCAGGGCCTCGGCGCGTTCGCGGGCGGCGCGCCAGGCGCTCCAGGCCGAGGCGACGGTCGCCGCGTCGACCTGCCCGTAGGCGTCGAGCAGCGGGCGATGGGTGCGGGGGTCGAGCAGGCCGACGGTTTCGTGCTGGCCGTGCACCTCGACGAGCAGGGCGCCGATCTCCTTCAACGCGCCGACGCTGGTCGCCTGGTCGTTGACGAAGGCTCTGGAGCGGCCGTCGGCGCTCAGGCTGCGGCGCAGGACGAGGTCCTCGTCACGCTCGTAGGCCAGCCCCTTCTCATCTAGGTAGGCCCAGACGGTGTGATCGGGTGACAGCGCGAAGATGGCGGTGGCGACGGCTTGCCCTGCCCCACGCCGCACGAGCCCGGCCTCCGCGCGTGCGCCGACGGCCAGCCCCAGCGCATCGAGGATGATGGACTTGCCCGCTCCGGTCTCGCCGGTCAGCGCCGTCAGGCCCGGACCGATGGACAGGTCCAGCGCCTCGATCAGCACGACGTCGCGGATGCCCAGCCCGATCAGCATGGGCGCCACAATGCCGGAGTCGGCTAGAGGAAGGGAAGCACCCGCCGCCAGAACGGCTCTTTCTTCGGCTTCGGGGTCGCCGCGGCGGCTTCGTTCTCAGTCGTCGTCGCCGGATCGGTGGCCGACACCGGCGGCGGCAGGGTGGAGTCCTTGCCCTGGATCAGCCGGTACAGGAACGCCTTGCGGGCGCCCGGATCGCGCGGCGCCACCGCCGGCGTCAGGCCGCTGTCGGTCAGCAGCTTGTAGGCGTCGCTGTACCAGGGGTCGCCGGGGTAGTTGGCGCCCAGCACCGCGCCGTTGCTCTTGGCTTCCTCGAGCAGGCCCAGCGTCAGGTAGCTCTCCACCAGACGATAGAGGGCTTCGGGCGTGTGCGAGGTCGTCTGGTAGCGGTCGACCACGTTGCGGAAGCGGCCGATGGCGGCCAGCGTCTGGCCTTCGCGCAGGTAGTAGCGGCCGATGGTCATTTCCTTGCCGGCCAGCTGGTCGTTGACCATGTCGATCTTCAGCCGCGCGTCCTTGGCGTATTCGCTCTGCGGATAGCGCTGGACGACCTCCAGGAGGGCCGCGCGGGCGTTCTCGGTGGCGGCCTGGTCGCGGTTCACGTCGACGATCTGTTCGAAGTAGGAAACCGCCTTCAGGTAGTAGGCGTATACGGCCGACGGGTTGCCGGGATAGAGCGCGATGAAGCGCTCCGAGTCGGCGATGGCCTCGGCGTAGTTGTTGCTCTCGTAGTTGGCGTAGGCGGTCATCAGGATCGCCCGGCGCGCCCACTCCGAATAGGGATGCTGGCGCTCGACCTCGTTGAAGTACTCGACGGCCTCGTCCCAGCGGCCCTGGTCCAGACGCAGCGCGCCTGTGTTGTAGAGCAGCTCGACCGGGCGCTCCTCGTAGACGATGGTCGGCTTGTCGTCGCCGCCGCGGAAGATGGAGCAACCGGATACCGCGACGGACACGGCCAGCAGGGCGACGACAGTGGCCGTACGGCCCCAGGATCTACGAAGCACGGACCCTCACCTTCGAATACACGCGACGCACCCCCGCGCAGTCCTCGGCTTCTACACCACGGGACGGCGGGCGCAAATGTGGCGAAGGGGGTGGAAGGGCGCACATTCGGCTTTGTCCCCTAACCCCGTCATCCTAGGCCTTGTGCCTGGGACCCAGAGACCCGGCGCGGCAAGGTTCGCGGTGCGTTGGCCACGTCCCGCGCATCGACGCAGAGCGCCTCGATTCTGGGTCCCAGGCACAAGGCCTAGGATGACGAGTGGGTGTTTAGACCGCTTCGGCCAGCGCGGGCTGGACGGTGCGGATGCGCCAGGCCTTCGGCTGGGCGATGAGGGCGCGGACGAGGGCGTTGTTGAGGCCGTGGCCGGCCAGCACGCCTTCGAAGCGGCCGAGGATCGGAGCGCCCAGAACATAGAGGTCGCCGACGGCGTCGAGCGCCTTGTGACGCACGAATTCGTCGGGGCGGCGCAGGCCTTCCGGGTTCAGCACGCGGTCGCCGTCGATGACCACGGCGTTCTCCATCGAGCCGCCGCGAGCAAGGCCGATCGAGCGCAGGTGCTCGACCTCCTGCAGGAAGCCGAAGGTGCGGCAGTCGGACAGTTCCTCGCGGAAGCTGTCCTCGTCGACGACGAGATCGACGCGCTGGCGGCCGATGACGCGCGAGGGAAACGCGATCTCGAAGGCGACCTCGAACTGGTCGGCGGGAGACAGCGTGGCGTGCTTGTCGCCCTCGGTCACGGTGACCGGCGACAGGATTTCGATGTAGCGGCGGGCGGCTTCCTGGCGGCGGCGACCGGCGCGATCGAGGATCTGGACGAAGGGCTCGGCCGAGCCGTCCATGATCGGAACCTCGGGGCCGTCGAGCTCGACGATGGCGTTGTCGATGGCGAGCGCAGCCATGGCGGCCATCAGGTGCTCGATGGTGGAGACGGAGACGCCCGCCTCGTTCGAGATGACGGTGCCGAGCTGGGTTTTGCTGACGGCTTCCGGCGACACGTGGACGGCGTTGTCGCCGTCGCGGATGTCGGTGCGCACGAAGGTGATGCCGGCATTGGGCGCAGCCGGACGGATCGCCACGCGGACGTGGGCGCCGGTGTGCAGCCCGACACCCGCGAAGATCGCGGGACCGGCTACCGTATGCTGGAAGAACGCCGACGTTGACACGTGTGGACAGACCTTGTGTTTGCGCGCCGCCGGAACTTCGGCCGCGCTACGCCCCAACTGGTCATATACGGGTCATGTTGCGCTGCGGCGAAACAATCCCTGTTTCGGATTGTTTCGCCTCTAACGCGTTGATTTCGCGTTAAGATTCAGTTCGCGAGACGGCGCAGGAACGAGGGGATTTCGAGGTCGTCGTTTTCCTCGTGATGCAGCTCTTCGATCGGCTGCGCAACCGCCGCGGCGGCGCCCCCTCCGGCTGCCGCGCGTTGCGGAGCAGGCGGCGGGCTGTAGGTGGCGCCGGACGGCTCGTGCCGGTTGCGGCCGCCGAACAGGGAGAGCCAGCCGCTCTTGCGTTGGGGTTCCTCGTAGTGGTGGCTGTCGGCCACCAGAGGCTCGTCTTCCTCATCGGCCACCGACGGGTCGACGATCCTGCCCACGACGGCGGGCTCGGCGTCGATGGCCGGCTCGTCGAAGGTCAGCGCGGGCTGCTCTTCCACCGACTCGGCGTCGAAGAAGGTCGGCTCGGGCGCGTCGGCGGCCTCGGCCTCCATCGTCCAGGCCTCGGCGCGGACCGGCTCGGCCGCGTGTTCGGCGACGGGCGCGGGGCCGGTCGGGGCGATCAGGGGGGCGGCGCGGTTGGCGACGCGCGGACGGGCGGGCTCGATGGCGGCCATCGAGGCGCCGTCCATGCCGGTGGCGACCACCGACACGCGGATGACGCCTTCCAGAGACGGGTCGAAGGCGGCGCCGAAGATGATGTTGCCGTCGGGGTCGACCTGGTCGGAGATGGCGTTGGCCGCCTCGTCGACTTCCAGCAGGGTCATGTCGAGGCCGCCGGTGACGTTGACCAGCACGGCCTTGGCGCCCTTCAGCGAGACCTCGTCCAGCAGCGGGTTCTGGATGGCGTTCTGGGCGGCCATCAGCGCGCGGTCCTCGCCGCTCGCCTCGCCGGTGCCCATCATCGCCTTGCCCATCTCGGTCATGACCGTGCGGACGTCGGCGAAGTCGAGGTTGATCAGGCCCGGCAGCACCATCAGGTCGGTGATCGAGCGCACGCCCGAGTGCAGGACCTGGTCGGCCATGCCGAAGGC
>CAMLRH010000247.1 GCA_946482375.1 uncultured Caulobacteraceae bacterium
AGTTCGCCTGCGGCATCCCGCATGCGCTGAAGGGCGAATACACCGAAGGCGCCGGACCGGGCATCGACGTCTATTCCATGCGCCAGCCGCTGGGCGTGGTCGCCGGCATCACCCCGTTCAACTTCCCCGCCATGATCCCGATGTGGATGTTCGGCGTCGCCATCGCGGTCGGCAACACCTTTATCCTCAAGCCGTCCGAGCGCGACCCAAGCGTCCCGGTGCGGCTGGGCGAGCTGATGATGGAGGCGGGCGCGCCGGCCGGGGTGCTCAACGTCGTCCATGGCGACAAGGTCGCGGTCGACGCCATCCTGCATCACCCCGACATCAGGGCGGTGAGCTTCGTCGGCTCCTCCGACATCGCCCACTACGTCTATTCGACGGGCACGGCGCATGGAAAGCGAGTGCAGGCCATGGGCGGCGCCAAGAACCACGGGATCGTCATGCCCGACGCCGACATGGACCAGACGGTGAAGGACCTCGTCGGCGCCGCCTTCGGCTCGGCCGGCGAGCGCTGCATGGCCCTGCCGGTGGCGGTGCCCGTCGGTCAGAAGACCGCCGACGAACTGCGCGAGCGCCTCGTCGCTGAAATGGAGACCCTGAAGGTCGGCGTCTCCACCGACGCCGCCGCGCAGTACGGCCCGGTGGTCTCCTCGGCCCACCGCCAGCGCATCGCCGACTATATCCAGCTCGGCGCCGACGAAGGCTCGGAGCTCGTCGTCGACGGCCGCGACTTCGCCCTGCAAGGCTACGAAAAGGGCTTCTTCATCGGCCCGACGCTGTTCGACCGCGTCAAGCCGACCATGAAGTCCTACCAGGAGGAGATCTTCGGCCCCGTGCTGCAACTGGTTCGCGCCGAGACCTTCGAGGAGGCGCTCGAACTGCCCAGTCAGCACCAGTACGGCAACGGCGTCGCCATCTTCACCCGCAACGGCCGCGCCGCGCGGGAGTTCGCGCAGAGGGTCAACGTCGGCATGGTCGGCATCAACGTGCCGATCCCGGTGCCGGTCGCCTACCACACCTTCGGCGGCTGGAAGCGCTCGGCCTTCGGCGACACCAACCAGCACGGCATGGAAGGCGTGAAGTTCTACACCAAGGTGAAGACCGTCACCGCCCGCTGGCCCGAAGGCATGCAAGAGGACTCGTCCTTCGTCATCCCGACGATGCGCTAGCGGTCAGACCTGCCGGTTGATCTCGGCCTTGTTATGGGCGCGGGTCTTCGGGCCCTGGCTGTCGAGTTTCTCGGTGCGGTCGGGACGGCGAGTGTGGTTGGCGCCGGTCTGGGCGGTCATCGACGGGTCGCCGCCATCTTCCTGCGGATTGTCTGCGCCGTCGAAGTCGTACTGGTCGGCGCCGTCCGGGCGGTTCGGGTCGCGCTGCAGGTCCAACTCTCGCTGACCCACGCCGTTGCCCTGCTCACGGGTGCGGCTGGCGCCGGTTTCGGTCGGCGAAAAGGTGCGGTCTTCCTCGGCCATGGCTGTCTCCTTTGGGTTCGGGAGACTCAACCGCCCTTGGCGGATGGCGTTCCCGTGAGGTAGGCGGGTCAGGCCCATGCCCACCTCCGTCCGCACCGCCTATCGCGAACGCCTGGCCTCAGGCGAGATCAAGCCGGACGCGGCGCAGGAGGCGGCGCTGTCGGCGCTGTCGCGGCTCGAGGGCGATCTCAACGACGCCGCCGAGCCGACCTTCCGCTCCCTCTTCCGTCGCGCGCCGAAAGGCGTGAAGGGCGTCTACCTCTGGGGACCGGTCGGCCGCGGCAAGTCGATGCTGATGGACCTGTTCTTCGACTCCGCGCCGGTCACGAAGAAGCGCCGCGCCCACTTCCACGAATTCATGGCGCAGGTGCATGGCCACATCGACGCCTGGCGCAAGGGCGATGCGGTCGCGCGCAAGGCCCGCTTCGGCCAGGCCAAGGGGGACGACCCCATCGTACCCACCGCTGAGTTGATCGCCGAAGACGCGCGCCTGCTCTGCTTCGACGAACTGCAGGTCACCGACATCGCCGACGCCATGATCCTGGGCCGCCTGTTCGAGGCCCTGTTCGCGCGCGGCGTGACGCTGGTCGCCACCTCGAACCGCCCGCCGGACGACCTCTACAAGAACGGCATCAACCGCGAGCTCTTCATCCCCTTCATCGACATGCTGAAGGAGCGGATGGAGATGGTCGGCGTGCGCGGTCCGGTCGACTTTCGGCTCGATCGCCTGCGCGCCGGCCGCGTCTGGTTCACGCCCATCGACCCCGACAACGAGCGCCAGTTCGATCTCTTGTGGGCCGACATGCTGGACGGCGCGCCGGAGATGGGCGCGACGGTCGAGGTGCTGGGCCGAAAGGTCTACCTGCCGCATGCCTCGGGCGGCCTGCTACGGGCCTCCTTCGCCAGCCTCTGCCTGCAAGCGCTGGGGCCGCAGGACTATCTCGCCATCGCCGAGCGCTTCCACACGGTCTTCCTCGAAGACATCCCCGTGCTGACCCCCGCGCGCCGCGACGCCGCCCGGCGGTTCGTGACCCTGATCGACGCCCTCTACGAGGCCGACGCCAAGCTGGTGGCGCTGGCCGCCGCCGAGCCGGACCGCCTCTATCCGGAGGGCGACGGCGCCTTCGAGTTCGAGCGCACCGCCTCGCGCCTTCACGAAATGCGGTCGCAGACCTATCTGGAGAAGGTAAGGGATTGACCATGGGGCTGCGTTGACACCCCGGGCTCGGCGCTTAAAAGCGGAGCCGGTTTCACGCACCCCCAACATGGGACCCCCATGACCGAGTCTTCGCCCGGCCTGCCGCCGCGCCCGCTGTCGCCCTTCACCACCGTCTGGCGATGGCATCTGACGATGTTCACCTCCATCGCCCACCGGGTCACCGGCGTCGGTCTCTACCTCGGCGCCCTGATGGCCGCCGGCTGGGCGATCGCGCTGGCCAGCGGACCGGAGGCTTACGCCCAGTACACCGGGCTGCTGGGGTCGCCGCTCGGCAAGCTGGTGCTGTTCGGGATGACGGTGTCGCTGCTCTACCACTTCGCCAACGGCATCCGGCACCTGATCTGGGACACCGGCCACGGGCTGGATGTCCGCTCAGCCAACCTCTCGGCCGTCTTCGTGCTGGCCTTTTCGATCACCGCCGCGATCGGCCTTTGGGTCATTGCCGCCATGGACGGGTTGCTGTGATGGAAGGCCGTTACCGCACTCCGCTCGGCCGCGCTCGCGGCCTCGGCGCCGCCGGTCATGGCGCCGGTCACTGGCTCTCTGAGCGGGTGTCCTCGCTCGCCCTCGTGCCTCTCGTTCTCTGGATCGCTTATGCCGCGCTGCAGATCGCGGGCGCCGGTTACGAAGGCGCCGTCGCCTGGGTCCGCGAGCCGCTGAACGCGGTGCTGCTGACCCTGCTGCTGGCCATCGGCTTCCAGCACATGCACGCCGGCATGCGCGTGGTCATCGAGGACTATGTCGAGAACACCATGCCGCGCGCCGCCTGGCTCGTGCTCAACCTCTTCGTCTGCGTGCTGTTCGGCGCGCTGGCGGTCTTTTCGGTCCTCAAGGTCGCGCTCGGGGGCGCAGCGTTCTGATGGCGTCCTACGAACTTCACGAGCACAGGTTTGACGTCGTCGTCGTCGGCGCCGGTGGCTCCGGCCTCCGGGCTGCGCTGGGCTGTGCGCAGGCGGGCCTGAAGACGGCCTGCGTGACCAAGGTCTTCCCGACCCGCTCGCACACGGTGGCGGCGCAGGGCGGCATCTCGGCCAGCCTCGGCAACATGAGCCCCGACGACTGGCGCTGGCACATGTACGACACGGTCAAGGGTTCCGACTGGCTCGGCGACCAGGACGCCATCGAGTACCTGACCCGCAACGCCCCCGCCGCCGTCTACGAGCTGGAACACTGGGGCGTCCCGTTCAGCCGCACGGCCGAGGGCAAGATCTACCAGCGCGCCTTCGGCGGCATGACCAAGAACTATGGCGAGGCCCCGATCCAGCGGACCTGCGCCGCGGCCGACCGCACCGGCCACGCCATGCTCCACACCATGTACGGCAAGAGCCTGAGCAACGCGGTGGAGTTCTTCATCGAGTACTTCGCGCTCGACCTGATCATGGACGACGGCGTCTGCCGGGGCGTCACGGCCTGGAAGCTGGACGACGGCACGCTGCACCGCTTCCAGGCGCAGACGGTGATCCTGGCGACGGGCGGTTACGGCCGCGCCTACTTCTCCGCCACCAGCGCCCACACCTGCACCGGCGACGGCAACGCCATGGTGCTGCGCGCCGGCCTGCCGCTGCAGGACATGGAGTTCGTCCAGTTCCACCCGACCGGCATCTACGGCGCCGGCTGCCTGATCACCGAGGGCGCGCGCGGCGAGG
>CAMLRH010000248.1 GCA_946482375.1 uncultured Caulobacteraceae bacterium
ATCTCAGGCCGCCCAGATGGCGCTGAGCGCCGTCGGCGATCAGGACATGAGCCGCGCCGCCAATCCCTTCGATGCGGCCCGGGCGCTGGTCCTCGATCGCGAGGACCCCAACTCCGTCGTCATGTCGCTCGCCCGCGCCCGCGAGAACGCCCGCCAGGTCCGCGACCAGATCACCACCGAAACCTGGGAGCAGCTGAACCTGCTGTTTCTCAAGGTCACCGACGAGGACGCCGACGACGACTTCAGCACCGGCACGTCGCTCTGGCTGCACGACATCATCGCCGACCTGCACCTGTTCAAGGGCGCCGCCGACGCCACCATGAGCCACGGCGAAGGCTGGCGGTTCCTGATGCTCGGCGCCCATCTCGAGCGCGCCCAGCTGATCGCGCGACTGCTGGAAGTCTGCTTCGGCGACGGCAAGGGCAAGAAGCCGACCGACCACATCGCGCTGATGAGCCTGCTCCGGATGGCCTGCGCGCTGGAACCGTACCTGCGCGTCTACACTGCCGAGATTCAGCCGCGCTTCATCCTCGAGTTCCTCGTCCTCAACGAGGACTTCCCCCGCTCGATCCGCTTCGCCACGGCCAGGATCGAGGAGCACCTCTCCCATCTCGTCCGCCACGCCGAGCCGGTCGGCCACCACTCGCCGGTCCGCCTCGCCGGGCGCCTGAAGGCCCGCCTGCAGTACGCCGACATCGAGGAACTGGAGGCAAACGGCGCCAGCACCCTGCTCGCCACCGTCATCGACGAGTGCTCAGCCATCCACAACGCCATCTACGAGACCTACGTCGCCTACCCCCTCGAGCTGAGGCTGCCCGCCTGATGCTGTTAGAGATCCGCCACGTCACCCAGTACCACTACGACCACGCCGTGCGCGAAAGCGTCATGGAGCTGTGGATGCAGCCGCAGAAGAGCCCCCGTCAGCGGCTGGTGCGCTTCGACCTCGACCTGGAGCCGGCGGCGCAGCTGTTCTCCTACGCCGACACCTTCGGCAACGCCGTCTACTACTTCGACGTCCCCCAGCCGCATGATGAGCTCACCATCGTCGCCCACTCGACGGTCGAGACCATACCGGGCGAGCCCCTGCCCGCGGCCCTGGACATGGGCGAGTGGGACCGCATGCGCGGCGACTTCGTGCTGGGCGACTGCTTCGACTTCATGCGTCCGCACGGCTTCGTGCAGCACACCGACGCGCTCGACAACTTCATCGCCGAACACGACCTCGAAGCGCTGAAACGGCTCGATCCGCTCACCGCCATGCACCGGCTGACCGAGTGCATCTATTCGTCCTTCGAGTACGAAGCCGGAGTCACCGAGGCCGACAGTCCCATCGACCTGGCGCTCGGCGCCGGGCGCGGCGTCTGCCAGGACTTCGCCCACATCATGCTGGCCATCTGCCGCTTGTGGGGCATCCCCGCCCGCTATGTCTCCGGCTACCTGTTCACCGACCGCAAATACGGCGACCGCTCCGACCCCGACGCCACCCACGCCTGGGTCGAGGTCTTCCTGCCCAGCCTGCGCTGGGTGGGCTTCGACCCGACCAACAACATGCTGGCCGGTGAGCGCCACGTCGCCGTCGCCATCGGCCGCGACTACCGCGACGTTCCGCCCTCACGCGGCGTCTACAAGGGCGGCGGGGATTCGCGGCTGGGCGTCGCCGTCACCGTTCGCCGGGCGCGGGCGGCGCTGAGCGAACCGGAGTTCCTGCGCCTTCCCCGCCCCGCCGTCGCCGCCGCCCGTCAGCGCCGGGGCTCAGAGGCCTTCGACCTCGACCACCAGCGCCAGCAGCAACAGCAGTAGCGGCTAGGAAGCCGCCTCCTGATAGGCCCGCTTCCGGCGCGAAGGCTTGGCCTCCAGCAGGGCGTCGATGATCGGGCAGTCCGGCGAGTCGTCCTGCGGGCAATCGGCGACCATCTCGTCCAGCGCGCGCTGAAGACGGCGCAGGTCGGCGATCTTCCTGCGGACGGCGGCGGCATGCCGAGCCGTCCGGGAATAGACCTCGGCGCAGGTGTAGTTGCGGCCATCGACGAGCAGCAGCATTTCGCGCAGCTCCTCGAGCTCGAACCCGAGTTCGCGGCCTCGCCGCACGAAGTTCAGCCGTTTGAGATGGTCGGGTCCGTACAGGCGATAGCCGCCGTGGCTGCGCCGCGGCGCCGGCATGATGCCCAGGCGCTCGTAGTAGCGGATCGTCACGATGTGCACGCCGCTCTGTTGCGACAGAGCGCCGATCGTCAGCTGTTCAGCTCCCATACGCCTTTCGCCCCCGAGAAATGCGTTTTGGTCTGCGCCACTGCGGTGGCCCAACGCCGACGTTAAGCCTTTTCCCGAAAAGGGATAGTGGCGTTCGTCGACGACGTAGGGAGGTTGGTAGGCCGGCTGGGACTCGAACCCAGGACCATTCGATTAAAAGTCGAATGCTCTACCACTGAGCTACCGGCCCGCTTGGAAAGCGGCGCGGACCATAGTGGCGGGCGCCGCGCCGCACAACCCGCGTTCGCCGCCTTGCCTTGGCTTTGCCTTACGGCGTGGCTAGCGTCACCGCCGATGCGTATTTCGCCCCTGTTCGCCCTGCCCTTCGCCGCCCTGCTGGCCGCCTGCGTCAGCTCGAAGGCCGACAGGGACGGCACGATCCTCACGCCCGCCGAAGCCAACCGCGCCGGGATCGGCGGAGCCGTGTCGGCGCCGCTGCGCGACGTCAACGTGCTGCGCACCAAGATCCCCGCCGTCCTGCTCACCGCCGTCGCCGAACCCTACGCCCGGCCGACCGACCTCGGCTGCGCCGGCATCGTCTCGGAGGTCCGCTCGCTGAACGAGGCGCTTGGGCCCGACCTCGATCTCCAGACGCCGAAGGAGAAGAAGGGGATCAAGGAGCGCGGTGGCGACATGGCGCTCGGCATGGTCGCCGATACCGCGCAGGATGTGATCCCGTTCCGTGGCTGGGTGCGCAAGCTCACCGGCGCCGAGCGGCACGACAAGCTGGTCGGCCAGGCGATCCTCGCCGGGCAGGTCCGCCGCGCCTACCTGAAGGGGCTGGGTGAAGCACGCGGCTGCAACCCGCCCGGCACCCCGGCGCACCTGGCCGAAACGCCCGAGCCGCCGAAGCAGGAACTCGAACCGAAGTTCCCGATCAACTGACCTGACGGGCGGCGAAGTCGCGGCGGAAGGCCTCGAACCGCCTCTCCGCGATAGCCGCGCGCATGGCGGCCGTCAGCGCCTGGAAGAAGGCGATGTTGTGCCAGGACAGCAGGATCTGCCCCAGCAGCTCGTCGGCCTTCACCAGATGGTGCAGGTAGGCCCTGGAATAGTCGCGGCTAGCCGGGCAGTCGCTGGCTTCGTCCAGCGGCGCCTCGTCCTCGGCGAAGCGGGCGTTCTTCAGGTTGATCGGCCCGTCCCACGTCCACGCCTGCCCGTGGCGTCCCGACCGCGTCGGCAGCACGCAATCGAACATGTCGACACCCCGCGCCACCGCCTCGACGAGGTCGATGGGCTTGCCGACCCCCATCAGGTAGCGCGGCCGGTCGGCCGGCAGCATGGCCGGCGCATAGTCCAGCACCTCGCACATCGCCGCGTGTCCCTCGCCTACCGCCAGCCCGCCGATGGCGTAGCCGTCGAAGCCGGTCTCGATCAGCCGCTCGGACGAGATGCGGCGCAAGTCCTCGAAGGTCGAGCCCTGCTGGATGCCGAACAGCGCCTGGCCCTCGCGCTCGCCGAACGCCGCCTTCGACCGCTCGCCCCAGCGCGCCGACAGCCGCATGGCCTCGGCGGCGCGGTTCTCTTCCGCCGGCCAGGACACGCACTCGTCCAGCTGCATGACGATGTCGGCGCCGAGCAGGTCGGCCTGGATCTCGATGGAGCGCTCAGGCGTCAGCACATGGCGCGAGCCGTCGACGTGGCTGGCGAAGGTGACGGCCTCCTCGGTGACCTTGCTGATGTTCGACAGGCTCATGACCTGGAAGCCGCCGCTGTCGGTGAGGATCGGCCCGTCCCAGCGCATGAACCTGTGCAGGCCGCCCAGCTTCGCCACCCGCTCGGCGCCCGGCCGCAGCATCAGGTGGTAGGTGTTGCCGAGGATGATGTCCGACCCGGCCTGTTTCACCTGATCCGTCGTCAGCGCCTTGACCGTCCCCGCCGTCCCTACCGGCATGAAGGCCGGCGTGCGGATGTCGCCCCGCGGCGTCCGCAGCACGCCGGTGCGCGCGGAGCCGTCGGTCGCGGAGATGTTGAACTCGAACTTTCCCATTCACCGACCACCCCCGCGAAGGCGGGGGCCCAAGCTGAATCGCCGCTTGGATCCCCGCCTTCGCGGGGATGAGCGGATT
>CAMLRH010000249.1 GCA_946482375.1 uncultured Caulobacteraceae bacterium
TGCAGGGTCAGGAAGATCTCCTTGACGCTGTAGGTCATCGGGTCGCCACCCACTCGCGCCAGCCCTTCGCTCGCAGGTCGCAGGCCGGGCAATCGCCGCAGCCGTAGCCCCAGTCGTGCAGCGTGCCGCGTTCGCCGCGGTAGCAGGTGTGGCTCTCGGTTACGATCAGGTCGACCAGCGCTTCGCCGCCGAGCTGTTGCGCGAGCGCCCAGGTGTTGGCCTTGGTCAGCCACATCAGCGGCGTCTCGACCCGGAAGTCGCGCTCCATACCGAGGTTAAGCGCCTGCTCCATGGCGTCCAGCGCCTCGCGTCGGCAGTCAGGGTAACCGGAGTAGTCCGTCTCGCACATGCCGCCGACGAGCGCGCTTAGGCCCCTCCGGTCGGCCAGCG
This sequence comes from uncultured Caulobacteraceae bacterium, assembly GCA_946482375.1. The sequence continues at coordinate 391 of CAMLRH010000249.1, forward strand.
CCGCCGCATAGGTCAGGAACACGAGGTTGCGGCCCGGCACGAAGGTCGAGGGCAGTCCCCGGTTGGTCATCTCAATGGCCCGGTCGGCGGTCATCGCGGTGTCGCCGATCTCGCCAAACGCGCGGATGTCCAGGACGTGGTCCTCGCCCAGCCGCCCGGCCCAGTCCGCAAACCGCTCGACGAGCCCTGCCCGCACCGCCTGGCGCGCCTTCATCTCGACCGCATGCCGCTGGCCGTAGTCGAAGCCCACCGTCTCGACGCGCCGATAGCGCGCGAGCGCCCAGGCCAGGCACACGGTGGAGTCCTGGCCGCCGGAAAACAGCACGAGCGCGCCGTCGGCAGGCGTTGCGGGGTCGGTCATGGGAGGCGAATGTCAGCGCCCGATCAGGCGTTTCAAGGCCAAAGGCCGTTTCGATGGACGATATCCTCATTCTCTACACGACATGGCCCGACGCCGAAACGGCGGAGCGGGCCGCGCGGACGGTGGTCGGCGAAGGCCTCGCCGCCTGCGCCAACATCCTGGGCGCGGCTGTCTCGATCTTTCCGTGGGAAGGCCGGCTGGAGCGCGCCGCCGAGACAGTGATGATTCTCAAGACCGGCCGCGCAACCGCGCCCTCGCTGCGCGACCGAATCCTCGAACTCCACCCTTATGACACGCCGGCCGTCGTCGCCCTGCCGGTGGTCACGGAGGCCTCTTCGACCGGGTTCGTAGAGTGGGTCTGCGCCTCGACCGAAGCTCTGCGCTAGATAGCCGCAGCAACTGTGCCACACCTGAGGCGAAATAGCGGCGCTATCCGTTAAACGCCCGTTCGAGTGTGGTTGACAGCTTAGAAGGCCCGGTATGCAATTCCCTCACGGTCGGGAGGGAAATGTCGCGCGCCCTCGCGCACCATAAACAGCGCGATGAGGAAACCGCGACCGCGAGGCTTCCCCCAAACAGCCCGCGGCGTCCGGGGAGGGAATATCGAATGTCGCAATCTCTGCGTTTGCGGAGCCTGCTCGCCCTGAGCGTGTCGGCCGCCGCCATTCTTGGTGTGGCCGCGCCCGCGTTTGCCCAGGACGCTACGTCCGAGGGAACCACCACCGTCGGCGAGGTCGTCGTTACCGCGCAGAAGCGCGAAGAAGCCATCCAGGACGTGCCGATCGCGGTGTCGGCCTTCAGCCAGGACACCCTTGAAAAGGCCAAGATCGACGGCGGTCCGAACCTCGTCACCGCCATCCCGAACGTGAACTTCTCCAAGGGGAACTTCACCGGCTACAACTTCCAGATCCGCGGCGTCGGCGCGAAGCTGGTTTCCGCCTCGGGCGACGCCGGCACCGGCATCCACGTCAACAACGCGCCGCTGACGGCCAACAACCTCTTCGAAGCCGAATTCTACGACGTCGAGCGCGTCGAAGTGCTGCGCGGCCCGCAAGGCACGCTGTACGGCCGCAACGCCACCGGTGGCGTCGTCAACATCATCACCGCCAAGCCGGTGCAGGACTTTGAAGCCAGCATTCGCGGCGAGATCGGCAACTACAACTCGCGCAAGGTGCGCGGCATGATCAACGTGCCGCTTGGCGAGATGTTCGCCGTTCGCGCGGCCGGCAGCCTGCTGCAGCGCGACGGCTTCGGCGACAACATCGTCACAGGCAACGACGCCGACGACCGCGACCTGTGGGCGGCTCGCGTGACCCTCGGCTTCAACCCGACGGACACCTTCCGCGCCTGGCTGATGTACGAGCGCTTCGACGAAGACGACAACCGCTCGCGTATCGGCAAGCAGTTCTGCACCAAGGACCCCGGCCCGGCCGCCGTTGGTTCGGGCCCCGGCTCCTACACCTTCGCGGACGACCTGGCGGGCGAGCTCCAGCGTGGCTATTTCAGTCAGGGTTGCCTCGAGACCTCGCTCTATTCGCCCGGCGTCCTTGGCACGGTGAACTCCCAGGGCACGCTGGGCGGCCTGTTCTCATCGCTCACCGGCCTGCAGACCGGCGACGCCTACACGGGCAAGATGCAGGACCCGAACGTCCGCAACATCGAGTCGCTCTTCGACCCGATCTACCGCTCTGAAAGCGACATCTACGAGCTGAACCTGGAGTGGGACCTGACGGACGCCCTTACGCTCACGTCGCTCACCTCCTACAGCACCGGCGACCTCTACACCCGGCAGGACTACAACCGCGTCACGCCGTCGACGACCTTTAATGCTGTTCCGAACCCGGTGAACGCGTTCAGCGCCCCGCTGGCGGAGGCCTATATAGCGGGCGCACAAGCGCTGACCTGCGCTGGGCTTACAGACCCGGCCTTGTCTGTATGTCTCGCGGCGGTCGCCGCCGATGCAGGGGTCCAGACAGCTGCCGCCAACTACTACACCACCATCTATCAGGGCCTGTTCCCCGGCGGCTTCGTCAACGATCCGCAGCAAGGAAACCTGAACGTCTTCACGACCAGCGACATTTCCTCGGCCTACACCAAGCAGTGGACCCAGGAATTGCGGCTTCAGTCGAATTTCGACGGCCCGATCAACTTCAACGTCGGCGGCATCTTCCTCGATTTCAAATATGCCGGCGACTACTATGTGATGTTCAATACCGGCACCGCGTACTTCCAGCTGAATAACCTTCTGAATACCGGAAGCGCCAACTGCGCGGCGACGAACCCCGCCTGCGTGTTCATCGACCCGAACCAGAATCCGGACCGCAGCGGCCACAACTACTATGACAGCTACGCGCCGTATCACCTGAAGAGCCGCGCCGCTTTCGGTGAGGTCTACTATCAGATGACCGACGCGCTGAAGTGGACGGCCGGTCTGCGCTACACCGACGACACCAAGCTCGTCGAACAGCACAGCGTGGCGCTCGGCGAGCCGGGCTCCGGCCCCCTGCCGCCGCCCGCGACCGACCCCACGCCGATCAAGAAGGTGCGGTTCCAGGAGCTGACCGGCCGCTTTGGCGCCGACTGGAAGCCGACCCTCGACTTCACCGACGAGACCCTGATCTACGCCTTCTACTCGAAGGGCTATAAGGCCGGCGGCGTGAACCCGCCGTGCTCGTTCGCCTGTACGAGCTATCCGTCGACCTTCGCGCCGGAGTTCGTCAACGCGATCGAGATCGGGACGAAGAACACGCTGGCCTCTGGCTCGCTGATGCTCAACGTCACCGGCTTCCACTACGATTACGAGGGCTACCAGGTCTCGAAGATCGTCAACCGGACGTCGATCAACGAGAACATCGACGCCAAGATCAAGGGTCTGGAAATCGAGACGGTGTGGTCGCCGATCCAGGCGCTGCGCTTCAACGCCGCCATTGGCTACCTGAACACGGAGATCGGTGACTCCCAGTCGATCGACGTCTTCAACCGCACGCAGGGCGACCCGGCCCTGACGCTCATCAAGGCCGACAACGCCTCGAACTGCGTGGCGTCGACGGCGGGCATAGCGACGCTGCTGAACATCATCAACGGAACGCCGGGATATCCGGTGATACCCGGGGTCAGCGGCAACCCCTACGCCCTCCTCGGGGTCTGCGCAGGCGCCTTCGCCGCACCCTCGCCGGCGGGTCTAGGTATCGTGCCGAGCGACGGTGTCGCGGTTGACCTGTCGGGCAGGGAACTTCCGAACGCGCCGGAATGGACCCTGTCGCTAGGCGCCCAGTACACCTTCGAGCTCGGCGATTGGACGATGACGCCGCGGGCGGACTACTACCAGCAGACCGACACCTTCGCCCGCATCTACAACAGCGAGGCGGACGAGATCGACGGCTGGCAAAACCTGAACGCCACCGTGACCTTCGACAACGACGCCTGGGGCGTTTCGGTCGAGGCCTTCGTCAAGAACGCCACCGACGAAGAGGCGATCACCGACACCTACCTGACCGACGACTCGTCGGGCCTGTTCCGCAACGCC
>CAMLRH010000250.1 GCA_946482375.1 uncultured Caulobacteraceae bacterium
AAAGGCGTCTCGTGGCTGCGCACTTCGAGCACGCCGCGCGAGCCCTGGCCGTTGCATTCGGCGGTGCCGAAGCCCGGATCGAAGAAGCCGGCGTAGTGGACGCGGAATTCGCCGACCGATGGGTCGATCGGCGTCATCTCGGCCGCCTCCAGCACCGGGATCTCGATGCTCTCCTTGGAGGCCAGGATGTAGAACTCGCCCGGATCGAGCACGAGTTCGCCATGGCGCGGGTGCAGCGGCTCCCAGTAGTCGCGCGGGTCGTGGGCGCCGACCTTGTCGAGGTCGATAACGCCCGCGTGCCGCCGCGCGCGGAAACCGGCGATCTCCTTGGTCAGGTCGACGCCGACGGAGGTGGTGCGCAGATGCTTCGCCGCCCCTTGCCGCAAACGCAGCTGGTTCAACCGCGTACCGGTCCTCGCCAGCACGGAAAAGGTCTGCGGCGCGATCTCCAGGAACACCCGGCCCGCATAGCCCTGCGGCACGTCGTCGAAAGTCCCACCGGTTTCGGTGAGCAGGCGGACGAAAACGTCCACCCGGCCGGTCGAGCTCTTCGGATTGGCGCGGGCGCAGACCCCAGCTGGTAGGGCGAGGCGCTCCTGCACCTCGGCGATGTAGACGCAGCCCTTCTCGAACACGGCGCCGCGCGTGAGGTCGAGCTCGTGCATCGACACCCGCGCCAGCCGGTCGGCGATGCTCTGGCCCGCGCCGGGCAGGAAGGACGCGCGCACCCGCCATGCCCGCTCGCCCAGCCGCAGGTCGAGGCTCGACGGCTGCACCTGATCGGGCGCCCAATCGGTCGCCGACGCGATGGCGCCGCGCTCGATCAGCGCCTCGATGGACTGGCAGGGAAGGATGCCGGACGTCATGGGAGGCCGACACTCGCGGGCAAGCTTGAGTCTGGCAAGGGTTGAGGCGCGCTCCGCCCTCACCTATTCATGCCGCCCTTCCGAAGGGGCGCCCCATGGCCGAAAATCCGAACGACTGGAAACCCGCGACCAAGCTGATCCGCGGCGGCCTGATGCGCTCTGAGCATGGCGAGACGGCCGAAGCCCTCTATCTGACGCAGAGCTTCGTCTACAACAGCGCCCAAGCGGCCGACGATCGCTTCTCGGGCGCGGAGCCGGGCTTCGTCTACAGCCGCTACGCCAACCCGACGACCGCGATGTTCGAGCAGCGTCTGGCGCTGCTGGAAGGGGCCGAGGCGTGCCGGGGGCTCGCGTCGGGGATGGCGGCCGTGCACGTGGCGCTCAGTGGCTTGGTGCGCGCGGGCGATCACATCGTCGCCGGCCGCGCCCTGTTCGGCTCTTGCCGCTGGATCCTGTCCGAGTGGATGACGCGCTTCGGCGTCGAGACGACCTTCGTCGACGCACCCGACCTCGACCAGTGGCGCGCCGCCATGCGGCCCAACACCAAGGCGGTTCTCATCGAAACGCCCGCCAACCCGCTGCTGGAGGTGACCGACGTCGCCGCCGTCTGCGCGCTCGCCCGTAAGGCCGGCGCGAAGTCGATCGTCGACAACGTCTTCGCCACGCCGATCTTCCAGAAGCCGCTGGAGCTCGGCGCCGACGTCGTCGTCTATTCGGCGACCAAGCACATCGACGGTCAGGGCCGGGTGCTGGGCGGGGCTATCCTCGGCTCGGCGGCGCTGATCGAGGAAGCCTATCGCGACATCCTGCGCCACACCGGCCCCGCGATCAGCCCGTTCAACGCCTGGGTCCTGCTGAAGGGCCTGGAGACGCTGGACCTGCGCGTGCGCCGTCAGACGGACACGGCCGCGGCGCTGGCCGACCAGATCGCCGACCACGCCAAAGTCAGCCGCTGCTTCTATCCCGGCCGCGCCGACCATCCGCAGTATGCGGTGGCGGCCAAGCAGATGAGCGGCTTTGGCAACCTCGTCGCCTTCGATCTCGGCAGCCGGGAGGCCGCCTGGCGCTTTCTGGACGCGCTGGAGATCGTCGACATCTCCAACAATCTCGGCGACGCCAAGTCGATGGCGACGCACCCCTCGACCACGACGCACCGCTCGATGCCCGAAGCCAACCGGCTGGAGATCGGCCTGACCGAGGGCTGCGTGCGCATGTCGGTGGGTCTGGAGGACGTGGCGGACCTGTCACGCGACGTGGCCCGCGCGCTCGACGCGGCATGAGGCGGCCGAGCAAGCCTGTTCAGGATCGTTCCGTGTACCAGGCCGTGACGCGGAACATCCTGGTCCGCGTCGCGCCCTCCTATCTCGCCTCGGATTCGGACCCGGCGAACGCGCGCTTCGTCTGGTCCTACACCGTCGAGATCGAGAACCACGGCGAGGAGACGGTGCAGCTCATTTCCCGCCACTGGATCATCACCGACGCCATGAACCGCGTCCAGGAGGTGCATGGCGAAGGCGTCGTCGGCGAGCAACCGACGCTAGGGCCCCGCGAGGCCTTCCGCTACGCCTCGGGCTGCCCGCTGCAGACGCCGTCAGGGACGATGCGCGGCAGTTATCGGATGATCACGGACGGCGGTGAGCCGTTCGACGTGGAAATCCCGGAGTTCTCGCTGCACCTCCCGGGCGCGGCGCGGCAGGCGCACTAGGTTGCGAAAATGATAGCACATGCTATCATCAACCCATGGGCCAGCTTCTCGTTCGCAATATCCCCGACCATCTGATGCAAGCGCTCAAGGAACGCGCCGCAAAGCATGGCCGTAGCGCTGAGGCCGAGCACCGCGCCATTCTAGAGGAAACGCTCAAGCCCGCCGCTACGGACTTCTGGGAAAAGGCGCGGCTGTCGCGCGAACGCACGCGCGGCCTGAATCTCGGCGACTCGACAGATATCATTCGAGAATGGCGTGATCGTCGTTGACGCGTCGGTTGCCCTGAAGTGGGTAATCGACGAACCCGGTAGTGACGCGGCGGCGGCGTTGCACGACCAGACGCTTATCGCACCGGACCTGTGGCTATTGGAATCCGCAAACGCGCTGTGGGCGCGGGTACGCAGACGGCTGCTAGGCCCAGCCGACGCGATTGCATTGTTCTCGCGACTGGAAGCCGCGCCGGTGCGAACCATGCCAAGCCAGCTCTACGTGGCGGACGCGCTGCAGCTAGCCGGTGATCTCGATCATCCGGTCTACGACTGCCTCTACCTGGCCGCTGCTCTGCGGGAAAACGCGACGGTCGTGACGGCCGACAGCAGGTTCTTCCAGGCGACGCGAAGTTCCCTGCTCGCGGACCAGGTTCGCCTGCTCTAGGACAACTCCGGCTCCAGCTCATACGTCCGCGAACAGTACTCGCAGGTGACGTGGATCTTGCCGTCGGGCTCGACCATGTCGGCGCGTTCCTCATCGCTGAACGACTGAATGACGCTCGCCACCCGCTCGGGCGAGCAGCGGCAGAAGGCGCGCAGCGGCCTGGCCTCGAAGACGCGCACGCCGTCCTCGTTGAAGAGGCGCCACAGCAGTGTTTCGCCCGGCAGCGTCGGGTCGATCAGCTCGTCCTCGCCGGTGGTGGCGAAGAGGGCCTGGGCCCGCTCCCAGACGTCCTCGGTCGAGCCGCGCGCCTCATCCGAGGCGATGTTCTGGATGAGGATGCCGCCGGCGCGCCAGCTTGAACCCTCGCCGGTGTCGATCTGGCCGACGGCCAGCCGCACGCGCGTCGGCGTCTGCTCCGACTGGGCGAAGTACTGCTCGGCGCACAGCGCCAGCGTCTCGCCCTCGATCGGCGTGATGCCCTGATAGCGGTCCATGTCCGGGCCCTGGTCGATGGTCATGATGAACACACCATCGCCCAGCAGCGTCTTGGCGCCCGGGCGAGCGAAACCGCCGGAAACCGCCGCCAGCTTGTCAGGGTCGAAGCTGCAATAGCCGCGCAGCGCGCCGGTGGTGTCGTAGTCGGCGACCACCAGCGACACGGGCCCATCGCCCTGCGCCTGCACGATCAGGCGGCCTTCGAACTTCAGGCTGGAGCCGACAAGGGCCGCCAGCGCACAGGCTTCGCCCAGTAGATTGGCGACCGGCTCGGGATAGTCGTGCCGGCTCAGCACCTCGTCGACGGCGGCGCCCAGGCGCACGATGCGCCCGCGCAGGGGCCAGCCCTCGATCTGGAAGGCGGCCACGAGGTCGTCGGTGGGATGGGTCGTTTCGGTCATGAACGCGGCTAGATAGGAAGCCGGTCGCCCTTAGCCAATCGCGCCGAAGCACCAGGCGAGGATCGACTTCTGGGCATGGATGCGGTTCTCGGCCTCGTCCCAGACCAGCGACCGCGGGCCGTCGATGACGG
>CAMLRH010000251.1 GCA_946482375.1 uncultured Caulobacteraceae bacterium
AACAGGCCCTGCTGGATGAGGGCGCGAAGGTCACGGTTGGTGGCCGCGATGACACGCACGTTCGGCCGCCGCCCAGTTTTGGGATTCAGCGCCGGTTCGGTGCCGTCGATGACGCGCAGCAGCCGCGTCTGCGCCTCGAGCGGCATGTCGCCGATCTCGTCGAGGAACAACGTGCCGCCGTCGGCCTCGACCAGCTTGCCGAGGTCTCCGTCACCGCGGCCGAACAGCTCGGTCTCGACCCGCTCGCGCGGCACGGCGGCCAGGTTGATGACCACGAACTTGCCGTCGCGGCGGCGACCAAGCTCATGCAGGGCGCGAGCGACCAGTTCCTTGCCGGTGCCGGACTCGCCGGTGATCAGCACCGTCAGGTCGGCGCCGACCAGCCGCGCGATAGTGCGATAGACGTCCTGCATCGGCGCCGAGCGGCCGATCAGCGGCAGGCGCTCGTCCTTCAGCGCCCTCGCCTGCGCCTTCGACGCCTCGCTGTCGGCCGGCCGAGCCAGCGCCCGGCGAGCGGCGGCGGTCATGTCGTCGAGGTCGAACGGCTTGGAGACGTACTCGAAGGCGCCCGCGTCGGCGGCGTTCACCGCCGTCAGCAGGGTGTTCTGGGCGCTCATCACGATGATGGGCAGCTTCGGCCGCTCCTTGCGGATGCGCGGCAGCACGTCGAAGACGTTCTCGTCCGGCATCACCACGTCGGTGACGACGAGGTCGCCCTCCCCGTCCTGCACCCACTTGAGCAGCGTCGTGGCGTTGCCGGTCGCCCGGACCTGATAGCCCAGCCGGGTGAACGCCTGGCTCAGCACTAGCCGGATCGAGCTGTCGTCGTCGGCAATCAGGATCTTCTTGTTCGCGGCGTTCATGCGGAGCCTTCAGGAGCGACAGGAAGGAGGACGCGGAAGACGGTGCGGCCGGGTTCGGACTCGAAGTCGATCAGGCCGCCGTGCGCGGCGACCAGCTTGGCGACCAGCGGCAGGCCAAGGCCCGCGCCGTTGGCTTTCGAGGTCACGAAAGGCTGGAACAGATGCTCGCGGATGTGGCTGGAGACGCCTGGCCCGTTGTCCTGCACCTTCACCTCCAGCGGCGCGGTGTTGAAGCGGCCGCCATCAGGCCCCCTCACCCGCACACCGGGGCGCCAGGCGCTGGTAATGACAATCTCGCCGCGCCCGTCGCCGCGCGCGTGGGCGGCCTCGGCGGCGTTCTTCACCAGGTTCAGGAAGATCTGGATGAGCTGGTCCTCGTCGCCCCAGGCGGGCGGCAGCGAGGGGTCGTAGGTTTCCTTCAGCAGCAACCCGTCGGCGACCCCGTTGGCGGCCAGCGCCCGCACACGGTCGAGCACCTGGTGGATGTTGACGGCGACCCGCTGCGGCGCTGCGTCCTCGGAGAAGGCCTCCATGCGATCGACGAGACGGCGGATGCGCTCGGTCTCGTCGACGATGAGTTGGGCCAGCGGCGCGTCCTCGGCCGCCGCCCCCGTCTTGAGAAGTTGCGCGGCGCCCCGGATACCGGCCAGCGGGTTCTTGATCTCGTGCGCCAGCATGCGGCCGAGCCCCACGACCGAGCGCAGACCGGCCGGATCGGCTGTGCGCTCGACTCCCAGCGCGCCGCCCTTGATGTGCAGGGTCAGCAGGACCGAGCCGTCGCCGAGCGGCGCGGCGGCGCCGTCGGCCTCAAAGGACGGATGGCCGAACAAGCTGATCTCGACGCCGTGCTCGCGAACGCGGGCGCCTTCCTCCAGCGCGCGGTTGATGAGCGACACCAGCGCCGAGCCCGGCGGCAAGGCAGCGCGGAAGTCGCCCCGCGCCAGGAGCGCCAACCCCTGCCCGAACAGCGCCTCGGCGGCCTCGTTGACGGCGACCAGCGCACCGTCGCGGTCGACGACCAGCGCCGGTTCCGGACTGAAATCGAAGGCGGCGGCTTTCAGGAGCTCGGTGCGCTCGCTGCCGACGGGCTTGCTCCGGTTCACGCCGCCAGCCTTTCGGGGTCGCGCGTCCACAGCGCCGTCAGCGCCGCCTCGACCTCGCGCGGCTCGTCCAGCCGGCAGAGCCGTCCCCTCGCCTCGCGGCGTTCCTCGGGGGGCCCGCAGGGCGCGGCCTCGATGTAGCTGGCGAGGTGCTTGCGGAACATGCGCAGCCCCACCCGATCGCCGTAGAAGCCGAGACTGTCGCGGAAATGGTCGAGGGCGATGGCGAGGCGCTCTTCGAGGCCGGGTTCAGCTTCGTCGTGCTCGATGCTGCGGGCGATCCAGGGGCGCCCGTAAACACCGCGTCCGATCATTACCCCGTCGGCGCCGGACTGGCGCAGGGCTTCCCGGGCGCTGGCTGCATCGACGATGTCGCCGTTGACGATGACGGGGACCGATACGGCGTCCTTCACCGCGCGGACGGCGGACCAGTTGGCCTCGCCCTTGTAGAACTGGCAGCGGGTGCGGCCGTGGACCGTAATGGCCTTCGCGCCAACAGCGACCGCGCGCGCGGCGAGTTCGGGGGCGTTCTTCGAGGCGTCGTCCCAGCCCAGCCGCATCTTGACGGTGACGGGCACATCGACAGCATCGACAGCCGCGGCGACGATGCGTTCGGCCAGCTTCGGTTCGCGCATCAGGGCCGAGCCTGACGCCGCGCCGGTGACTTCCTTGGCCGGGCAGCCGAAGTTGAGGTCGATGATCTGCGCGCCCGCTTCCGCCGCCAGCTTCGCGCCACTGGCGATCATCTCGGGGTCGCGGCCGACCAGCTGAATGACCATCAAGGGCAGGCCCTCGCCGACGGCGGCGCGGCGCACCACGTCGGGGCGACCCTTGGCGAACTCGGCGCAGGCGACCATCTCGGTCGCGACATAGGGCGCGCCGAGCCGGGCGGCGGCCTTGCGGAACGGCAGGTCGGAAACGCCGGTCATGGGCGCGATCCACACCCGCCCCGGCACTTCGACGCCGCCAATGTTGAGCCCGTTGCTCATTTTCTACTCACCTCGACTGCACTCGTTTTAGGCAAGAGCGGGGATTGCGTAAAGCTGGAACAAGGCCCCGACGGCCTCTAAACACCGGCTGATGAACTTTTCAGCGGTCATCGTGGCGGCAGGCAGCGGAACGCGCGCGGGCCCGGGCGCGGCGAAGCAATGGCGGCCCCTCGCCGGCAAGCCGGTGCTGCGATGGTCCGCCGAAGCGCTGCTGGCGGCGGGAGCGCGCGAACTGGTCGTGGTCGTGGCCAAGGGCGCCGAACACGATGCGGAAGAGGTGCTGGCCGGACTGTCCCGCTGGCGCACGGCCGTCGGCGGCGACACCCGCTCGAAGTCGGTGCAGGGCGGGCTGCATGCACTGACCGGCCCGGACGACGAGCCGGTGCTGGTCCATGACGCCGCCCGGCCGTTCGTGACCCGCGCCCACGTCGAGGCTCTGCTGAAGGCCCTGGACGGGGCGGATGGCGCGATCCCCGCCCTCCCCGTCTCCGACACGCTGAAGCAGGCGGTGAACGGCCACACCATCACGGCGTCTCGCGAAGGGCTGTGGCGGGCGCAGACACCCCAGGCTTTCCGCAAGCTGCGGCTAGCCGAAGCCTACGCCGCCTGGAGCGCCGAGGCCGACCCGACGGACGACGCGGCGGTCATCGAGGCGGCGGCCGGACACGTCGCCATCGTGCCGGGCGACCCCATGCTGATGAAGCTCACCTGGCCGGAGGATTTCGCCATGGCCGAACGGCTCGCCGGCGCGGCGCGCGTCACCCGCGTCGGCCAGGGCTACGACGCCCATCGCTTCGGGCCTGGCGAGGCCGTCTGGCTCTGCGGCGTGGAGATCGCTCACGACCAGGCGCTCATCGGCCACTCCGACGCCGACGCGGGCCTGCACGCCCTGACCGACGCCCTGCTCGGCGCCATTGGCGAAGGCGACATCGGCGACCACTTCCCGCCCTCCGACCCGCAATGGAAGGGCGCGAGTTCCGACCGCTTCCTGACCCACGCCGTCGAGTTGCTGGCGGCGCGCGGCGGACGCGTGCTGAACGCCGACGTCACGCTCGTCTGCGAGGCCCCGAAGATCAAACCCCATCGCGAAGCCATGCGAGCGCGGCTGGCGGAGTTGCTGGGCGTCGGTGTCGCTCAGGTCAGCGTGAAGGCCACGACGACCGAAGGCATGGGCTTCACCGGCCGGCGCGAAGGGCTGGCGGCGCAGGCGATGGTAGCGGTGGAAGTCCCCGCCTAGTTCTCCCAGCGGACGGTCGCGCGGGCGATGATGGAGCCGACGAGGATCA
>CAMLRH010000252.1 GCA_946482375.1 uncultured Caulobacteraceae bacterium
TTCCACCCCCATCCCCGGCCCTTCCCCCATCCAGGGGGAAGGGAGATTTAGAAGAGGACCCTGGGGTTCATGATGCGCTTGGGGTCCAGCGCCGCCCGAACCGCGCGCAAGGCCGCCACCTCGACGGGCGATTTGTAGCGCAGCGCCTCAGCCGTCTTCATCGCCCCCAGACCGTGCTCGGCGCTGATCGAGCCGCCCATGGACGCGACGATGTCGTGGACGATCCGCGAGCCCTCGTCGCGGCGGTCGTTGTGAGCGGCGTCGTCTCCGCCCTCGGCTCGCAGCACGTCGTAGTGGACATTGCCGTCGCCGACGTGGCCGAAGGCGACGATGCGGGCGTCGGGCGCAAAGCGCAGAACCGCCGCGCTGGCGGTCTCGATGAACTCGGCGATGCGGGAGACGGGGACCGAGACGTCGTGCTTCCAGGCCGCGCCTTCGGGCCGTTGGCCGCCGGACTGGTTCTCGCGCACCGCCCAGAAGGCCTTCGCCTGGGCCGCCGTCTGGGCGATGGCGGCGTCGAGGACGAGGCCCTCCTCCAGCGCGACGGACAGCACCCGCTCCATGCCCGCCTCCGCCGCGCCGGGCTCGCCGCTGGCGGTTTCGATGAGGACGTACCAGGGGTGCTCGGCCTCCAGCGGTTCACGCAGGCCCGGGATGTTCTTCAAGGCGAAAGCGACACCAAGCCGGCCCATCAGCTCGAAGGCCTCGACCTGGCCGCCAGTCTCCTCCTTGGCGCGCGCCAGCAGGCGAATGGCGTCGGCGGGCGAGGCGACGGCGCACATGGCGACCGCGCGCGAGGGCAGGATCGGGAACAGCTTCAGGCTGGCGGCGGTGATGACACCCAGGGTCCCCTCGGCGCCGATCAGCAGCTGTTTGAGGTCGTAGCCGGTGTTGTCCTTGCGCAGGCGCTTGAGCCCATTCCAGACCTCGCCGTTCGGCAGCACCGCCTCCAGCCCCAGCACCAGGTCGCGCATGGTCCCGTAGCGCAGCACCTGCGTGCCGCCGGCGTTGGTGGAAATCAGGCCGCCGATTGTCGCCGTGCCTTCAGCGGCGAGGCTCAGCGGAAACCGGCGGCGCTTTTTCTCCGCGGCGTCGTGGACGGCGGCCAGTGTCACGCCTGCCTCGGCCACGATGACGTCGTCGAAGGCGTCGACGTCGCGGATGGCGCGCAGACGCTCGGTCGAGAGCAGCACCTCGCCCTGCGGGATCTGGCCGGAGACGAGGCCGGTGTTGCCGCCCTGCGGGGTGATGGCGACGCCCGCTTCGGCGCAGACGCCGACCACGGCCGACACTTCCACCGTCGACTTCGGCAGCGCGAGCAGCGGCGTCTCACCCGTCCAGCGGCCGCGCCATTCGACCAGCTTGGGCGCGAGGCGGTCGGGGTCCTGGCTCCAGCCGTCCTCACCGAGCACGGCCTTCAGGCGCGAGAGCACGTCGGCGGGGACGGGAGCGGTCATGGCGCGACTATATCAGCCAACGTGACCGGCCGCCCGGCGCAGGCGGTCGTTGATCGCCTCGCCCAGTCCTTCGTGCGGGATCGGCGCGACGGCGATAGCGGCCGGCCGTGTGCGATCGGCGGCCCGCAGCATGGCGAAGAGGTTGGCGGCCGCCTCCCGCAGGTCGCGGGTCGGGCTGAGGTTGAACGGCGAGTCCGAAGGGCCAAACGCCAGATACGCTTCGCCCTCGCGCGGCTCGGGGACGTCGATCCGCACCGGCGCATCCGGCGCATAGTGGACCGACAGCCGCCCCGGCGAACGCTTCGCGTCAGCCTCGGCCTCCGCCAGCGGCCCGATCAGCGCCTCGATCTGCTCGCGGGTGATGGCGCCGGGCCGCAGCAAACGCGGCTCCTCGATCAGGGCCACGACCGTCGACTCCAGACCGATCCGGCACGGCCCGCCATCCAGCGCGATGGCGGCGGCGTCTCCCGTCTCCTCCACCGCATCGGCGAAGGTCGTCGGGCTAGGACGGCCGGAGCGGTTGGCTGACGGCGCCACGACCGCGCCGCCAAACTCCTCCAGCACTTGGCGGGCCAATGGGTGCGCCGGAACACGCACCGCCACCGTGTCGAGCCCGGCGCGGGCGAGGTCGCTGACACCTTCGCGGGCGGGGGCGACGATGGTCAGCGGGCCGGGCCAGAAGGCTTCCGCCAGCTTCTGCGCGCGGCTGTCTAGCACCGCGATCCGTTCAGCGGCTGCGAGGTCCGGCACGTGGGCGATCAGGGGGTTGAAGCTCGGACGGCCCTTGGCTTCGTAGATCTTCGCGACCGCGCGGGGATTGGCCGCGTCCGCCGCCAGGCCGTAGACCGTCTCGGTCGGCAGGATGACGAGGTCGCCGGCGCGCAGAGCCTCGACGGCGCGGCCTACTTCGCGCGGTGAGCGGTCAGGGCGATGGTCACCTTGACCGTCCCCGGGATCACCTCGGTCGATTTCCACTCGTCCTGTCCCACGCCGAACGCCAGCCGATTCACGTCGACCGTGGCGTTCATCTTCGCCGTATCGCCCGTGATGGCGAGGGTGAAGGGCAGGGTCAACGGCTTCGTCACACCGCGGATGGTCAGATCGCCCATCGCCGCATAGCGCTGGCCGCCCAGCGACTTGAAGGAGCGGGTGACGAAGGTGGCCTGCGGATACTTCTCGCTCCAGAACCAGACCCGGGCCGGCAGCGCGGCTTCCTGGTCGGCGTCGCCGCTCGCGATCGAGGCGGTGTCGAGGGTGACCCGGACGCTCGAATGGGCGAGGTCCTTCGGATCGAAACGGATCTGCGCGTCCCAGCGGCGGAAGGTTCCCTTGATCGGCTCGCCGTCGAAGGCGGACGACAGCACGACCTTCGACGCCGCCTTGTCGATCGTCCACGCGCTCGGGGCCGCCTGGGCGGGCCAGGCCACAAGCAGCGCCAGGATGACCAGCAACGCCCTCATTCGGCGTGACCTTCCGCCCGCCGGCGCGGCCAGAACGGGATCATGCGGCCAAGTTCGTCGCCCTTGTCGATGAACTGGTGCTTCAGCGCCCCGACCACGTGCAGCGGGACCAGCACGTAGATAATCGACTGGGCAAGCAGCTCGTGCGCCTCTTCCAGCGCCTCGTTGAGGTCGCGGCGGTCCTGCCGCTCCAGCTGGGTGAGCGGCTCGATCATCGGCCATTCGAACGGGCCCCAGTGGATCGGGTAGACGCTGGCGAGCGCGCTGGTGGACACCATCGCCCAGCCGCTGAGCGGCAGCGCCACCATCACCACGTAGAAGAGGACGTGCACGGTGCGCGCCAGCGCCCGTTCCCACGGCGCCATGGTGTCAGGCATCCGCGGCGGCTTCACCGCCAGCCGCCAGGCGAGCCGCGCAAACGTCAGCAACAGCACCGCGATGCCGATGACCTTGTGCGGCTGCAGCGCCTCGGCTCGGGCGGCGCCGCGCACCTCGTCGGCGGCCCAGGCGATGCCGACGTTGGTCAGGATCAGGATCGCGATCGTCCAGTGCAGGATGATCGCGACCATCGAGTAGCGGTCGGAGGGGCTCTTCATTGCTTGAGAAACTCGGCTTCGATGAAGATGTCGACCTCGTCGGCGACGATCTCGGGCGACAGGAAGGTCGAGCCGAACTCGGTGCGGTCGATCTGGCCCGTGGCGCTGAAGCCCACCCGGTTGCCCGCCAGCGCCGTCGAGGTGTAGCCGTCAAAGGCGACGTTCAGGGTCACCGGCCGGGTGACGCCGCGCAGGGTCAGGTCGCCGGTCATCGTCCCGCGCGTGGCGTCGATCGGCTTCAGCTCAGTGGCGACGAAGGTGGCGGTGGGGTGGTCGCCGCCGTCGAGGAATTCCTTCGCGAACTTGGCGCTGAGCGCCGAGTCGCCGACGTCGATGGAATTGACGTCGACGGTCACCTTCACCTGCGAGGCCGTCGGGTTCTTCGGGTCGTAGGTGAAGCTGGCGTCGAAGCTGTTGAAGCGGACCACATAGTTCGACAAGCCCATGTGGGGGACCTTGGCGATGATGCTGGCGTGCCGCTTGTCGAGCACATAGGTCCCGGCCGGCACGTCGCCCGGATCGCGGCTGACCGCCAGCGCCGGCCCGTTCAGGGCCAGCGCCAGGACCAGCGAAACGAAGACGCGGCGCATCATCATCGCGGACCAGCTTCCGCCCGGACTCGGGCTAAAGCTGGGCCATCATGTAGTCGGCGGAGGAGACGCGGAATTCGCCGCCTTCTTCCACGTTCAGCTTCTCGACCAC
>CAMLRH010000253.1 GCA_946482375.1 uncultured Caulobacteraceae bacterium
GTTGGAGAGGAAGGCGTTCTTGGCCAGCTGCTGGGTGATGGTCGAGCCGCCTTCGGTGACGCCGCCGGCCCGCATGTTGTTGCGGAAGGCCCGGGCTATGGCGCGCGGGTCAATGCCGAGATGGTCGTAGAAGCGCCTGTCCTCGATGGCGATGAAGGCGTTGGGGACATGATCGGGCAGCGCCGCCACATCGACCGGTGCTTCCTTGTAGGCGCCGCGCCTGGCGAAAGCCTTGCCGTCGGCGCTGACCAACACGAGCGTCGGCGCGGGCAGCGGCTCCAGCGCCCGGTTGATCGGCAGCGCGATGAACAGCCACAGCGCCATGAGCACGACGAGCGCGCCGGCGATGGCGGCGAACTGCCAGGGCTTCTTCTGCCACTTCCACCAGGGCGCGGACGGCTCCTCCCGCCGCGCCTCGACGTCGGGTTCACGCGGCGGAGAGGTGAAGTTCATCGACGGGAAGACTCGCGACTGGAATGAGACGCTAACGGCGGAAAGCCGGGTCGGTTCTGCGAGCTCATACGTTCAGCCGTTCCCGTGTCCAGAGCCTTGCTGTTCGTGACGGTGTCCTTCACCCCGCACCGTCATCCTCGGCCCTGTGCCGAGGATGACGGTTGGTGGAGAACCTAGCGGGGCTTGAAGGAGAAGGAGACGGCGATCAGGTCGTCGTCCTTGTTCTCCATGCCCATCAGGCCGTGCTTCGGCTTGATCTCGCGGTGCATGTAGCCCACCGAGGTCTGCACCGCGCCCTTGCGCCAGCCGACGCCGACCTGGGCGTCGCTGACCAGCGCGCTGGTGGCGTCGGTCGACCAGCCCTCGCGCCGGAACTCGCCGTCGGCGCCGCGCAGCATGTTCAGCCCGACCGAGCGGCCGCTGGTCGCGGCATAGAGATACCAACGGCCCTTGTCACCGAAGCTGCGGCCGTCCTTGACGCCGAGGTTGCCGAGGCGGTCGGCGACACGGTCTTCCAGACTGACGGTGGCGCCCGCCTGAGCGCCGGGGCCCGCCTCGGAGAAGGCGACGCCCGCCATCGGCGTGACCTCAATGTCGCGCTCGCCGCCTGTCGTCAGGCGGATCGGGCGGCCCTCGCGCGTCAGCTGGACGTCGAAACCCTCGGCCTCGAACCGGTTGCTGTCCGACGGCGAGAAGGCAGGCAGACCCCGCGGGTCACGGATGGTCCCGCCGAGGCTGACCTTCAGCCGGGTGTCGGATTCACCGATTTCCGTGGAGCGCCATTCGGTGGGAACGGCCTTGCCGCCGTTGAACACCGCGGCCGAGAGGGGCGCCAGCGCGCTGGGGGCCTGGGCATGAGCCCCCGTGGCCGCCATCGCCACGATCAACGCCCCCATACCCTGCCAACGCATAGCCCTTAATCCACCCAACCCGGCAAACAGAGCCGTACCTATTGAAAGCGTGGGTGGGGCGCGGGTTCCCGCGCTATCCGTGGCCGTCGGCGCCCTCGCCGCGGCCGCTGCCGTTGCCGTTGCCGTTGCCGTTGCCGTTGCCGTTGCCGTTGCCGTCGGGCGGGTGCGAGTCATGGCCGTCGGCGGCCGTCGGCTTGTCGGCGGCGCCGATGACGCCGAAGTCCTGCGAACGGGTGCGGCTTTGGGGGTTGCCGCTGACATCGGCCAGGCCGCGCTTGAGCAGCTCACGAACGGCGGCGGCGCGGCTTGGCATGCGGCGCGCGAAGCGCCAGGTGTCCAGCGCGTCAAGTTCCTCCTGGGTGAGCATGATCTGCAGGCGCTCGCCGCGGGCGGTATCACTCATCTATGGGTCTCCCAGCGTCCCTTCTTCCCCCGCTAAACGCACAACCGGGCTATTGGCTCAATCGGCCCCGGTTTGTAACTTTGAGCCAGTTACTCATTTGATGCAATCGACTTCGATGGCCCAACCTGAGCAGTCCGCTTATACTTAGCACTTCGCTGTATTCATCAATAATCGGGCGATTATTGGGCCATCAGCTGGGTAATTTCACCTAGCAGACGGAGAACTAGTCTCAATTTATTTTTGAAAGTTCTTGGTGATTTCCACGGGTGGGCGCATGGTGTCAAATCCTTACCGCCTGGAGATGCGCCTGTGTCCCTCCCGGAAATTTCACCGGGCGCAACCACTCGGATTAGCAGTGGCTCGCGCCCAGGTTCCGACGACCTCCACAAGGAGGCAAACCACCGGATCGCCAACAATCTGGCTTCGATCGCCGGACTGGTGCGGCTGCATGCGGCGGAAGCGTCTTCACGACTGGGGGACCTCTACACCGGGGCCGATGTCCGCAACCTTCTCGATGAGATCGGCTCCAGGATCGACACCGTCGGCCGGCTTCATCGGCTGCTGTCGGAGACGCCGCGCGGCGCCAGCCTCGACCTCGGCGCCTACATCGCCGACACCGCCGACGCCCTGATCGACACGCTCAGCGACGACACCAACGTGCGGCTGTCGGCAAGGGGCATGCAGGACTGCTTCCTGAACCCCGACCAGGCCGCCCCCGTGGCGCTGGTCGTCAGCGAGCTGATCACCAACGCGGTCAAGCACGCCCACCCGGCCGGGGCGCCGGGCAAGATCGTCGTCCGCTGCGGAACGACGATGACCGGCTCGGTCTACGTCGAGGTGGAAGACGACGGCGTCGGCCTGCCGGAGAATTTCGATCCGTGGCGGAACGGCGGGCTCGGCTTCGAGATCATTCGCGGGCTGTCACAGCAACTCGGCGCCAAGCTGCTGTTCGACGCCGACGGCATCGGCCTTCGCGTGCGGCTGACCGTTCCCGTGGTGGCGGCGGCGTTCGAACCAGCCTAGGGGCTCCTGACGCCGACCGCCCCGGCGAATGCCGGGGTCCAGATGGAATGCGCGGACGTGAGTTCCGGAGGCGCGGAGCCTCTCCAGTCAGCCTTCATGCCTGGGATCTGGGTCCCGGCCTTCGCCGGGACAATCGGAATTGGGCCGCCTACTGGCAGGCCAGGCACTCTTCGTAGTCGGTCTTCGCGGCCGCCTCGACAGAGGCCTGGATGCCATCGCCGCCCGCGTAGGACGCCCGCTGCACCGACTTGGAGCGCAGGTAGTAGAGGCTCTTCATGCCCCGCTCCCACGCCTGCCAGTGCAGCATGTGCAGGTCCCACTTGTCGACGTCGCCGGGCAGGAAGACGTTGACCGACTGCGACTGGCAGATTTCCGGCGTGCGGTCGGCGGCAAGCTCGATCACCCAGCGCTGGTCGATCTCGAAGGCGGTCTTGTAGACGTCCTTCTCGTCCTGGCTGAGGAACTCGAGGTGCTGGACCGAGCCTTCGTTCTCGAGGATCGAGTTCCACACAGCGTCGGTGTTCTGGCCCTTCTCCTCGAGCAGTTCCTCCAGGTAGGGGTTCTTCACCGCAAACGAGCCGGACAGCGTCTTGTGCGTGTAGACGTTGGCCGGGATCGGCTCGATGCCGGCCGACGTGCCGCCGCAGATGATCGAGATCGAGGCGGTGGGCGCGATCGCCAGCTTGTGGCTGAAGCGCTCCATGACGCCGCGCTCGGCCGCGTCCGGGCAGGGCCCGCGCTCTTCGGCGAGCGTGCGCGAGGCGGTGTCGCACTGGCGGCGCAGGTGCTTGAAGAGCCGCATGTTCCAGCTTTTGGCGAGCGCGCTCTCGAACGGGACGTTCTGCGCCTGCAGGAAGGAGTGGAAGCCCATCAGGCCAAGGCCGACCGAGCGCTCGCGCTGGGCGGCGTAGATGGCGGTCGCGGCCGCCGACGGGGCGCGGTCGATGAAGTCCTGCAGGACGTTGTCGAGGAAGCGCATGATGTCTTCCACGAAAGTCGGATGGTCCCGCCATTCCAGGAAGGTTTCGGCGTTCACCGACGACAGGCAGCAGACGGCGGTGCGCTCCTTGCCGAGGTGGTCCACGCCGGTGTGCAGCATGATCTCGCTGCACAGGTTCGACTGGCGCACCTTCAGGCCCAGCTCGCGCTGGTGGGCGGGCATGGCCCGGTTCACCGCGTCGGAGAAGATCAGGTAGGGCTCGCCGGTTTGCAGGCGCAGCTCCAGCACCTTCTGCCACAGCGAGCGGGCATCGACGTAACGCAGGACCTCGCCGTCCTTGGGCGAGCGCAGGCCGAACTTCTCGCCGTCGCGCACGGCCTCCATGAACTCGTCGGTGATGGAGATGCCGTGGTGGAGGTTCAGGCTCTTGCGGTTGAAGTCGCCCGAGGGTTTGCGGATTTCGAGGAACTCCTCGATCTCCGG
>CAMLRH010000254.1 GCA_946482375.1 uncultured Caulobacteraceae bacterium
AACAGGTAGGCCGCCAGGTCGGGCAGCGCGCCCAGCCTTGCCGCCATCCCCCGCGCGGCGGCGAAACGGTCGCCTGACGGTCGGGAGCGCAAGGCCGTGAGCTTGACGCGTGGGTCGAGCCTGGGCTCCAGCTCGCCGCCGCCGGTGGTCACCACCATCTCCGTCCGCCAGCCACGGTCGGCCAGCGCGCGCGCCAGACGCAACGTCGACATCTCCGCCCCGCCGAGGTTGAGCACCGGATAGTGGATGAGGATGCGTCCGCTCACCGCTATAGCCGGGCGATCCCGGGCTCCTTGGGCAGCGCCGCCTTGACGTCGAAGATCACCCCGTCCGGCCGGGCGAAGGCCTTGATGCCCTCGGCGCCATCCTTGACCAGCTCCCGGTGAGCGACCGCCAGCACCACCAGGTCATAGGCTCCGGATTTCGGCTCGCCGGTCAGGCTGAGGC
Source organism: uncultured Caulobacteraceae bacterium (assembly GCA_946482375.1). Next base: position 448 of record CAMLRH010000254.1, read on the forward strand.
CGTACTCCTCCCGCGCCTCATCCGGATCGACCCAGGGGTCGTGGACATCGACCTCGACCCGATGCTCGGCCAGCTCGGCGATCACGTCGGCGACCTTGGTGTTGCGCAGGTCGGGGCAGTTTTCCTTGAACGCCAGGCCGAGGATCAGAGCCCGCGCGCCGGCCGGGTTGATGCCCTTGTCGAGCAGCAGGCGCAGGATGCGCCGGGCGATGTAGCCCCCCATGGAGTCGTTGATCCGGCGCCCGGCCAGGATCACCTCCGGATGGTGGCCAATCTCCTGGGCCTTGTGAGTCAGGTAGTAGGGGTCGACGCCGATGCAGTGGCCGCCGACCAGACCCGGACGGAAGGGCAGGAAGTTCCACTTGGTGCCCGCGGCGTCGAGCACCTCGCGCGAGTCGATGCCGAGCTTGGAGCAGATCATCGCCAGCTCGTTGATCAGGGCGATGTTGACGTCGCGCTGGGTGTTTTCGATGACCTTGGCGGCCTCGGCCACGCGGATGCTGCTGGCCTTGTGGGTGCCGGCCGTCACGATGGTCCGGTAGAGGCGGTCGACGAAATCGGCCGCTTCCGGCGTCGAACCGGCGGTGACCTTGGTGATGGTCGCCAGCCGGTGCTCGCGGTCGCCGGGATTGGCCCGCTCGGGGCTGTAGCCGCAGAAGAAGTCCTTGTTGAACGTCAGCCCCGAGCCTTCCTCGAGGATGGGCACGCAGACCTCTTCGGTGCAGCCCGGATAGACGGTGGACTCATAGATCACCACGCCGCCCGGCTTGAGGTTGGCGGCGATCGAACGGCTGGCGGCCTTCAGCGCCGTCAGGTCGGGCTGGCGGGCCTTGTCGATCGGGGTGGGCACGGTGACGATGAAGACGTTGCGCCCGGCCATGTCCGCCGGATCGGCCGTGAACGACAGCCTGCCGGACTCCTTCAGCTCCTCCGGCGTCACCTCCAGCGTGCGGTCGTGACCGCGGCTGAGCTCCTCGATCCGCTGGCGATTGAGATCGAAGCCCAGCGTGTCGAGGTTGCGGCCGAAGGAAACGGCCAGGGGCAGCCCCACATACCCAAGGCCGATCACGCCGATACGAGCGCCGTCGATGTCGATCATCTGGTTTCCGCTACTGGTTGGCCAGCTTGGCCGCAAGCATCAGGCTGCGTGTGTCCGCTTGGCGCGCCGCCCCTCGCCCCGGATCGAGGCCAGCGCGCGCGTGATCTCCTCGACGACCTGCTCGCGGTCGTCGCGTTCGGCGGCGCCGATCAGCGACTTCAGGTCGAGGTCGGCGATGCGGGCGTCCGGTTTCACGGCGATTTCCGAGATGTGGTCGACACAGGGCGCCACCTTCTCGTTGCTGTCGACCAGGTCCTCGGTCAGCTTCTCGCCGGGCTTGAGGCCCGTGATCTCGATGTCGATGTCCTCGCCGACGCGCAGGCCGTGGATCTCGATCATCCGCCGGGCCAGGTCGATGATCTTCACCGGCGAACCCATCTCCAGCACGAACTTGCGCGGCGCGCCGGGCGGGCTGGCGTTTGAGATGGCCGTGGCGTGCAGCACCAGCTGCACCGCCTCGGGAATGGTCATGAAGAAGCGCTCGACGTCCTCGTGGGTCACCGTCACCGGCCCGCCCTGGTCGATCTGGCGCTTGAAGATCGGCACCACCGAACCGGCCGAGCCCAGCACGTTGCCGAAGCGCACGGCGCAGAAGCGTGTGCCGTCCTTGCCGTGCGGCAGCAGGGTCTCGGCGATGCGCTTGGTGGCGCCCATCAGGCTGGTCGGATTGACGGCCTTGTCGGTGGAGATCAGCACCATCTGCTCGCAGCCGGCGGCGCGCGCGGCCTCGATCACATGCAGCGTGCCCTTCACGTTGGTCAGCACGCCCTCGCAGGGGTTCTCTTCGACGAGGGTGACGTGCTTGAGCGCGGCGGCGTGAAAGACGATCTCCGGCTTTTCTTCCTCGAACACGCGGCGCAGGCGGTCGGCGTCGCGGATGTTGCACAGCACGGCCCGCTGCGACTGCACCTGCGGCGCGGCGGCGACCTCGCGGCTGATCTCGAACAGCAGGAATTCGGAATGGTCGACCAGCGTCAGGTGCGAGCAGCCGAACGCCGCCAGCTGCCGGCAGATTTCCGAGCCGATGCTGCCCCCGGCGCCGCTGACCAGCACCCGGCGGCCGGCGACCAGTTCGCGCACCGGCGTGGAGTCGAGTGAGATCGGCGCACGCGGCAGAAACTCCTCCAGCGGCATCTCGCGCAGGCCCCCGCCGCCCTGCTGGATTTCGCCCAGGCTCGGTTCGCGCAGCAGCCGCCAGCCGCTCGAGCGCAGACGGCCTATCTCCTCGGCCGTGAGGCCGAGCTGCAGGATGGGGTCGCCGAAGAACAGCAGCGCCTTGGCCTCGCCCGGCGGGGCGGTGATCTTCTCGGCGATGGCTTCGAGGTCTTCGACCGTGCCGACCACGGGCACGCCGAGGACCAGCTGGCCAACGAGGGTCGAGGTCGGCGCGACGATGGAGACGGGCGTGTAGTCCGGATCGCTGCCGATGCGGTGACGGCGCAGATAGGCTTCGGCCCGCACGAGGTCGCCGACCAGCACCAGCGGCCGCCCGTCGGCCCGCCCGCCGGGCAGCAGGAGCAGGTTGCGGGCGAGCCTCGGGTCCGAAGCCAGCCGCCAGGCCAACCGCACGCCGACCAGCCCGAACAGGCTGAGCAGCCACGACAGCACCAGCGTCGAGCGCGGCAGGGTGATGGCGCGGTTGGACAGGAAGATGATGGCCAGGAAGGCCAGCGCCGTCAGCGCCATGCTTTGCGCCAGCCGCGCCACGTCGCCTACGGAGGCGAACCGCCAGGCGCCGCGCTCGGTGCGGAAGATGCCTTCGATGCAGCCGGCGACGAAGGCGTACATGACGCCCCAGACCAGGACCGGGAGCGCCTGCGGATCGTTCAGCCACCACGACAGGCCAAGCCCCCGGCGCAGCGCATAGGCCGCGATGAAGGCGAAAAACACCAGCGTGACGTGGACGACGAACTTGTAGCGATAACTCATCGGTTCCCCCGCGGCCCGCTCGGCCCGCGTTCGGCCCTTGCACTACTACGTTTTAAAGCCATCGGTGCGTCATTTTGTCTATGGAATCTGGGTTTTCTCGCGTTTTCGCTCGCAGGCCGCGAGCAGCGCGAAGGCTAGCGCCAGCAGCGCCGCCACGGCCGGCGTCCGCGCCGGATAATCGACCAGCGAGTGCAGCGCCACGAGGCCGGCGGCCACGCTTGCGCCCTGTCCCATGATCGCCGTCACGCCGCGCGAGCGCCAGCAACGGGCCGCTGTCCAGAGGCTCCAGAGGAGCAGCATCAGGGCCAGCGCGACGCCCGCGTAGCCCGCCTCCATCCACACCTCGAGGTAGTCGTTGTGGGCGTGGTTGGCGTAGGCGAACTGCACCATTTCCGGCCGCTCGCCCGCCGGATAGACCAGCTGGAACGAGCCGATCCCCGACCCCAGCGGCGAGAACCGCTCGGCCAGCGACGCGGCGCTGCTCCAGATGGCGGCGCGGAAGTCGGCCGCGAACGGCTCGGCCAGCCGGTTCATCATGCCAGCCGAATTGAGGACCAGCGCTGCTCCCACCGCCAGCAGCACCGCGACCGTCAGGCCGGCCGCCGCGACAGCGCGCCAGCTGATCCGGCGCCCGCGCAGCAGCACGGCGAACGCCCCGAGCACAGCCGGAAGGGCGAGCGCCAGCGCCGCGCGGGAGTGGCCGGCGAGAATCGAGGCCAAGGTGATCGCCG
>CAMLRH010000255.1 GCA_946482375.1 uncultured Caulobacteraceae bacterium
CCTTGATGGCCCCTTCGAGCAACGAATAGGCCGAGCGGACCCGCAGGTGGACAAATCCGGACCCCGCGCCCTCAGCCATCTCGCCCCTCCCTCAAGGCCTGAGCGCGACTCAGGCCACGGCAAACGCCACTGAACACATCATCCAGACGAACCCGGCGACAGATGCAAGCGCCAGCGTCTCACGAGCTACCCGAACCATTTCAGCCTCCCTGAGAGTTCCTGAAATGTTCTTATTCTCGTTTTGTTCTCATAGTCAAGGGCTCCCCACTCCGTTTGGAGCGGAACCGGCCTAGCTTGTCGCGGGTGCGGACGCCCTGCAGACGACGCCGGAGAGGACCGACCCGAGGGTCCCCGGCTGCGAGTATGTCCACTTCGGCCAGGAGGAGGACGAACTGTCGACCACCGCGCCGGACAGGTTCTGCCCGGCGTAGCGGAAGGTCTGCAGGACGCGGGAGCGGCCCTGCCGGCAATCCACCTCGTAAAGTACGGTCTCGGAGCGGTAGCGCCCGTACGGGGTGCTGCGATGGTCCAGGTACTCGTACCGGGCCCAAACGCGTCGAAAGCCGTCCCTGTCGGACGCCCGGCGCGCAAACATCACCGTGTCGGCGGCCTGCGAGGTCCGCGCCCAGCCCATCGTAAGCATGGCGAGGTCCCAGCGGACGACCGCTTCAAGCGGCGCCGTGGTGGCCAGCAGCGTCACCGCGGCGGCGGAAAGGGCGAGAATGCTCACCCCGCGAAACTTCGCCATAAGCGGGTCGCGGGGAACGTGACATAACGCCGTTATCCGCGCGACACTTCGAAGCAGGCCCTGGAGGGGCCGCTACGGCGACGGGCTGTCCCCCTGCCCTTCATCGGCCGCCGCGCGAGGGTCAGTTTCTTCGTCGGGGAGGTCCCCGTTCATCGCCGGGCGGTGCTTCAGCGCAATATCGTCGCGCTCGGCGCGGCGGACCGCGCCGGCGATGTTGAGGCGCAGGAGGATGTCGGTGGCGCCGTGTTCGTTGCGGGCCTCTTCCCACCGGATCTGGAACCCGCGGAACAGGCTCTCGGTCTCTCCGGCGAAGACCACCTTGGGACCCGACTTGGTCATCTTCACGTAAAGGAAGTTGCCGCCGCTCGGCCAGATCGGCTGCCCTTCGGACAGCGTGTAGCGGTAGCTCTCGCCGGACTTGCCGGAAATATCGAAGGTACGAGCCATTGGGGGGTAAGGACTCTCAGCCAACTCAACAACAGCCCGGACAGGAGCCGCCTCTTTTTGTTCAAAAGGTGGCGGAGCGTAACTGTAGCAGGGTAAATCTTTATCCCCGTCCGGCGCACGAAAACTCAGCGCATCGTGCGGTTGAGCTTGGCGTCGTCGCGTTGTTCCGCGAGGTAGGCGGCGAAGGCGCCGAGCTTCAGCTTTGGCGCGCGACCGGCGGCGACGTGGCGGAGCTGCTGATAGAACCAGGCCTGCGCGGAAAGCGCGTTCAGCGCCTTCACCAGCGGCGAACGGCTGGCCGGCCCGAGGAAGCCGGGGCCGACACGCAGGGAGTCCTCCCAGCGGTCGAACGTCTTGCCGGAAGCCAGCAGGTCGAGCGTCGCATCCGGATCGGCGCAGAGCGGCCGGCCGACGCCGATGACGGATATCCCCTCCTCCAGCGCTTCGACCATACTCTCCTGCGAGCGGAAGCCGCCGGTGACCATGAGCGGCGGGGTCTTCGCCTTCAGCATGGCGCGGGCGAAATCGAGGAAATAGGCCTCGCGGGCGCGGGTGGAGGCGGCTTTCGGCTGGTCGGGCGGGGCCAGACCGTCGGTCCCGACCATGCGGGGCTGCTCGTAGGTGCCGCCGCTGATCTCCAGCAGGTCGACGCCGGCGTCGGCAAGCCAGCCGGCGACGGTCAGGCTGTCCTCGAAGGCGAAGGCGCCCTTCTGGAAGTCGGCGGAGTTCAGCTTCACCGAAACCGCGAAGTCGGCGCCAACGGCGGCGCGGGTCGCCTTCACGGCCTCCATGAGGAAGCGGGCGCGGTTCTCCAGCGGGCCGCCCCAGGCGTCCTCGCGAACGTTGGCGCGGGGGCTGAGGAACTGGGAGATCAGGTAGCCGTGGGCGGCGTGGATCTGGACGCCGTCGAAGCCGGTTTCGCGAGCGACCCGCGCGGCGCGGGCGAAGGCGGCGATCAGGTCCTCGATCTCGGGTTCGGTCAGCGGCACGGGATCGCCCCAGAACTTGCCAGGCAGCGGCAGAGGCACGGCGGACGGCGCCTTGGGGGTCTTGTTGACGCGGTGGGGCGTCTGGCGGCCGGCGTGGCTGATCTGCATCCAGATCGCCGCGCCGCCTTCCTTCGAGGCCGCCGCCCACTGGGACAGCGCCGTGCGCATGGCGGCGTCGGGCTCGCGGTCGATGACGACGTTGCCGGGGCGCTCGAGGTGACGGCGGTCGACCTGGACGTTGCCGGTCAGCAGCATGCCGCAGCCGCCGCGACCCCATTCGCTGTAGAGGCGGAAAAGGTGATGGTCCGGCACACCACCTGGCGCGAGGCCCTCGGTCATGGCGGCCTTGGCCAGGCGGTTCGGCAGAACCGCGCCGCAAGGCAGCTTCAGCGGACTTTTCAGCAGGTCTACCGTCATCTTACCCCCCGGTCTGACGGACTACCCCTCCCAGCGTTCCAGATGACCGTCACGCAGGGCGAAGACGCGATCCATGTAGCGCGCCAGCTCCATATTGTGCGTGGCGATCAGCGCCGCCACCCCCTGCCCCCGGACAAGCTCGTAAAGGGCCTGGAAAACGGCGGCGGCGGTGTCTGGGTCGAGGTTGCCGGTGGGTTCGTCGGCCAGCAGCAGGCGCGGCCGGTTGGCGAGCGCGCGGGCGATGGCCACGCGTTGCTGCTCGCCCCCGGAAAGCTGGGCGGGCTGGTGGCCGACGCGGGCGGCGAGACCGAGCTGGCCGAGAAGTTCCTTCGCCCGGCCCTCGGCCTCGGCGGGCGTGCCGCCGGCGATGCGGACGGGCATCGCCACGTTCTCCAGCGCGCTGAACTCCGGCAGCAGGTGGTGGAACTGGTAGACGAAGCCAATGGAATGCAGCCGCGCGCGGGTGCGCTGGCGCTCGGAGAGCTTCGAGCAGTCCTGGCCGTCGAGCAGGATGGTCCCGTTGTCCGGGTGCTCCAGCAGGCCGGCCGAGTGCAGCAAGCTCGACTTCCCCGAGCCCGAGGGCCCGATCAGGCCGACGATCTCGCCCGGAAAGACGTCGAGATCGACGCCCTTCAGCACATGCAGGATGTCGGCTTCGGTGATGTAGGCGCGCTCGACGCCGCGCAGCGACAGGACGGGCTCACTCATAGCGAAGCGCCTCGACCGGGTCGATGTGACTGGCGCGCCAGGCCGGCGGCAGGGTGGCGAGGAAGCTCATCAACAGGCCCCAGCCGGTGACCAGCGCCACCTCGCCCCAGTCGATCTTCGCGGGGATATGGCTCAGGAAATACACGTCGGCCGAGAACAGGTTCGCGCCGGTGACGAACTCCACCGCCTGCTGGATCGGGCCGATGTAGATGCAGAACAGCGCGCCGATGACGAGCCCGACGATGGTGCCGAGCACGCCGACGGCGGCGCCGGCCATGAAGAAGATGCGCATCACCGCGCCCTGGCTCGCGCCCATGGTGCGCAGGATGGCGATGTCGCGGCCCTTGTTCTTCACCAGCATGACGAGGCCGCTGATGATGTTCATGGCGGCGATGGCGACGATCATCATCAGGATCAGGCGCATGACGTTGCGCTCGATCATCAGGGCGTCGAAGAAGCTCTGGTTCTTCTCGGTCCAGTCGGTGACGATCGCGCCGGGCCCCGCGGCCCTGGCGATATCGTCCTTCATGTCGCGGGCGTGGTCGGGGTTGTCGACCTGGATCTCGATGACGTCGACGGCGGTGTCGCGGCCGAAGAACAGCTGCGCCTGCTCCAGCGGCATGTAGACGAAAGCCTGGTCGTACTCGCTCATCCCGACCGAGAAGACTGCGCCGACGACGTATTCCTTCTCGCGCGGCGCCGAACCGAAGGCGGTCGCCTCCCCGGTCGGCGAGATCAGGGTGATGACGTCGCCCGGAACGACACCCAGCGAGGCCGCCAGCCGCTCGCCGACCACGAGTTCATCGCCGCCGTATTCGCCCTGCCCGAAGGTTTTCAGCGAACCGGATCGGACGGAGGTGCGCGCGCGCGGTGGTGGC
>CAMLRH010000256.1 GCA_946482375.1 uncultured Caulobacteraceae bacterium
AGCAGCAGGGTCATGTAGCTGTCGAATAGCTTGCGGCTATCGACCGGCTGGACCGGCTCGACGATGGCGCCCGCCTCCTCCAGCCGCGAGGCAAAGGCCTCGACCGCCGCGCGGACCTCGGCGTCGAGGATGAAGCAGGGGTCGTCGATCCACAGCGCAACCCGCAGGCCCTTGGTCGGCACGGGCTTTGTCTTCGCGGGCTTGCCGTCGAGAATGCCGAACAGCAGCTGCAGGTCGCGCGCCGAACGAGCCATCGGCCCGACGACGTTCAGGTCCGGCTCGATGAAGACGCCCGGCGGCGGCGGGATGTGTCCGGCCTGCGAAAGCCGTCCCCACGTCGGCTTGTGCGAGAAGACGCCGCAGAACGAGGCCGGGGTTCGCAGCGACCCGCCGATGTCGGAGCCGATCTCCAGCGCGGTGATGCCCACCGCCAGCGACGCCGCCGCCCCGCCGGAGGAGCCGCCCGGCGTCCGCTCCAGGTCCCAGGGATTGTTCGTCGTGCCGTAGACGGCGTTGTAACTCTGGTAGTCGCCGGCCATCACCGGGACGTTGGTCTTGCCCCAGATCATCGCCCCGGCCGCGCGGGCGCTGGCGACGACGTCGGCGTCCTCGACCTCGCGGCCGAGGAAGCGCTTCACCCCGGCGGAGGCGGGCATGCCGACCACGTCGAAGGTGTCCTTGATCGTCATCGGCAGGCCGGCGAGTGGGCCGAGCTTGGCGCCCTTGGCGCGGGCGCCGTCGATTTCCTTGGCGCGGGCCAGGGCGCGCTCGGCATCGGTCGTGACGACGGCGTTCAGGCGGCCCTTCTGCTGCTCGTGGCGGGCGACCGCCGCCTGAAGCAGTTCGACGCTGCTAACCTCCCCGGCGGCCAACGCCTCCAGCTGTCCGGTGGCGTCGAGGTCGAGGAAGTGGGTCGCCTTAGGCATCGGTGAATCCGAGAACGTCCTGCATGTCGTAGAGGCCGGCGGGCTTGCCCGCGACCCATTGGGCGGCGCGGAGCGCGCCCTTGGCGAAGAGGCCGCGGTCGCGGGCGGAGTGGGAGAGGGTGACGATCTCCTCCTTCGCCGCGAAGGTCACGCTGTGCTCGCCGATGATGTCGCCGCCGCGCATGACGGAAAACCCGATGGCGCCGTCCTTGCGCGGGCCGGTCTGGCCGTCGCGGGCGGCGTCCATGACGTCCTTCAGCACGACGCCTCGCGCCTTCGCCGCCGCTCCGCCGAGCATGAGCGCGGTGCCGGACGGCGCGTCGACCTTGCGGCTGTGGTGGGCCTCGAAGACCTCGATGTCCCAGTCCTCGGCCTCGAGCAGCTTCGCCGCTTGCCCGACCAGCCCCTGCAGCACGTTCACGCCCAGCGAGAAATTGCCGGAGCGGACGATGGCTATCGTCTTCGCCGCCGCCTCGATCTGGCTGAGCTGTTCGGGCGAATAGCCGGTCGAACCGATGACCAGCGCCGGTCCACCGCGCCCGGCGCAGCGCGCGGCGAGCTCGGCAGAGGCCGCCGCCGTGGTGAAGTCGATGACGACGTCGCACGCGCCAAGGGCCTCGTCGACGGAGACGATACCCTCGCCCTCCATCCCCGGCCGGTCGAAACGCGCGGCGATGTCCAGCCCCCGGGCGCCCTCGGCCGCCTTCGCGACCGCCTGGCCCATGCGGCCCAGCGCGCCGGCGAGCGCCACTCTCACGGATGCGGCCAAGGTCTTCTCCAGCTTTCGCCCGCGCAGACCCTCTAGTCCCCTCGCCGCCCGTCCCGGTCAAGCTCTGCAATAAGCGAGGTTGTGACGGACGGGTCCGGTCGCTAGGTTGCGCCCCTTCCCAAAGTCCCCGCCTGCAAAAGCTTCAATGACCGACGAGCGACGCACCTTTACCGACGAGGAGGCGCTGGCCTTCCACCGCTATCCCACGCCTGGGAAGATCGCCATCAAGGCGACCAAGCCCATGGGCACGCAGCGGGACCTGTCGCTCGCCTATTCGCCGGGCGTGGCCGTGCCGGTGCTGGCCATCGCCGAGGACCCTGACCTCGCCTACGAGTACACCTCCAAGGGCAACCTGGTCGCGGTGATCACCAACGGTACGGCGATCCTGGGTCTCGGCGACCTGGGCGCGCTGGCGGCCAAGCCGGTGATGGAGGGCAAGAGCGTCCTCTTCAAGCGCTTCGCCGACGTCGACTCCATCGACATCGAGCTTACGTCGAAGGACGCCGACGAGATCATCACGGTGGTCAAGAACATCGGGGTGACGTTCGGCGGCATCAATCTGGAGGACATCAAGAGTCCCGAGTGCTTCCGCATCGAGACCGAGCTGCAGGAGCTGCTCGACATCCCGGTGTTCCACGACGACCAGCACGGCACCGCGATCATCACCGCCGCCGGCCTGATCAACGCCTGCCACATCGCCGGCCGCAACCTCGCCGACGTGAAGGTGGTTCTGAATGGCCCAGGCGCCGCTGGGATCGCCACGCTCGAGCTGATCAAGGCGATGGGCGTGAAGCACGAGAACGTCATCGCCGTGGATTCGAAGGGCGTCCTCTACCGGGGCCGCACCGAGTCCATGAACCAGTGGAAGAGCGCCCACGCCGTCGACACCGACAAGCGCACGCTGGCCGAAGCCATGGATGGCGCCGACGTTGTCATCGGGCTTTCGGTGAAGGGCGCGATCACGCCTGAGATGGTCGCCACGATGGCGCCCAATCCCCTGATCTTCGCCATGGCCAACCCGGACCCCGAGATCACGCCGGAAGAGGTCAACGCCGTCCGTTCGGACGCCATCGTCGCCACCGGCCGGTCGGACTACGCCAACCAGGTCAACAACGTGCTGGGCTTCCCCTACATCTTCCGCGGCGCGCTCGACGTGCGGGCGCGGCGGGTGAACATGGAGATGAAGATCGCCTGCGCCAACGCGCTGGCCCAGCTCGCCCGCGAGGACGTGCCCGACGAGGTCGCCGCCGCCTACCACGGCCGCCAGCTGAAGTTCGGGCCCGAGTACATCATCCCGACACCCTTCGATCCCCGGCTGATCTGGTACATCCCGCCGTTCGTCGCCCAGGCGGCGATGGACACCGGCGTGGCGCGCCGTCCCATAGAGGACATGACGGCCTATCGGGCGAGCCTGGCCCAGCGGCTCGACCCGACGGCGGCCTTCCTGCAGAAGATCTCCGGCGCCGTGATGAGCGGCAAGAAGAAGCGCGTCGTCTTCGCCGAGGGCGAGGAGCCGTCGGTGATCCGCGCCGCCTACGCCTTCCAGACGCAGGGGCTCGGGGACGCCGTTCTCGTCGGCCGCGAAGAACTGGTGCACGGCAACATGCGTCTCGTCGGTCTCGACCCGGCCGAGGTCAATCTGGAGATCGTCAACGCGCGCCTCTCCGACCGTAACCCCGAGTATGTCGAGCGGCTGTACGAACGGGTGAAGCGCAACGGCTTCCTCAAGCGCGACGTCCAGCGGCTGATCAATCAGGACCGCAATTCCTTCGCCGCCTCGATGGTGGCGCTCGGTCACGCGGACGGCATGGTCACCGGCGTGACCCGCTCCTTCGACCAGTCGCTGGAAGAAGTGCTGCGGGTGATCGACCCGGCGCCGAACGGCCGCATCATCGGCATGTCGGTGCTGCTGGCGCGCGGGCGGACCATCTTCATCGCCGACACCAACGTCACCGAGATGCCCGAGGCGCAGGATATCGTCGAGATCGCCTGCGAGGCGGCCTCGGCCGTTCAGAAGCTGGGCTTCACCGCGCGGGTCGCCTTCATGAGCTACTCGACCTTCGGCAACCCGATGGGCGAGCGCTCCGAGAAGGTCCGCGAGGCCGTCGCTATCCTCGATGAGATGGACGTCGATTTCGAATACGAAGGCGAGATGCCGCCGGATCTGGCGCTGGAGCCGGAGCGGCGAGGCAACTTCCCCTTCATGCGGCTGACCGGCCCGGCCAACATCCTCATCATGCCGGCCATCCACTCGGCCTCGATCTCCACCAAGCTGGTGCAGACGCTGGGTGGGGCGACGGTGATCGGCCCGATCCTGCTTGGCCTGTCGCGCTCGGTTCAGATCGCGCCGCTGTCGGCGTCAGTCTCGCGCATCCTCAACATGGCGCTGATGGCCGCCTACGAGCAGCCGGCGGAAGAGGCGGCGAAAGCTAAAGGATAAACCCGCTGTCGCCGGTGACCTGGCCGTCGATGAGCAGGCGGAA
>CAMLRH010000257.1 GCA_946482375.1 uncultured Caulobacteraceae bacterium
AGGTCTACCTGCCCCACCACGAGCGCCAGGACTTCATCATGGAGCTGCGCTCGCTGACCCAGGGGCTGGGCAGCTTCGAGACCGGCTTCGATCACATGGTGGAACTCACCGGCCGCAAGGCCGATGAGGTCAGCCAGAAAGCGAGGGCGGCATAACTCCCTTCCCCCTCGATGGGGGAAGGGCCGGGGATGGGGGTGCGAGCAGTGAGATGACGGAGAGGCGCGTGCGGCTCTGAGCCGACCCGCGCAATCGTTTCAACTCAGTGGCCACACCCTCCACCCTGCCCTCCTCCCCTCGAGGGAGGAGGGTTCTAGACCGGCTCCGGCTCCGCCTTGCCGGTATCCGCGAAGGAGTTTGGCAGCAGCGCCTGGTAGGTCCGTTTGACCGCGCCGTAGCATTCGCAGGCCATGGCCTCGATGCCGGCGCGGTCGAGGATCTCGACGACGCCGCGGCGATAGCTGATCAGCCCCTTGGCCTGCAGGGCGCCGGCGACCGCCGTGACGGTCGTGCGCTGCACGCCCAGCATGTCGGCCAGGAACTCCTGGGTCAGGTTGATGGTGTCGTTGTCGATGCGGTCGCGACACGACAGCAGCCAGCGGCAGAAGCGAGCCTCGACCGAGTGCAGCGCGTTGCAGGCCACCGACTGGATGGCGTGGCCAAACAGCGCGTCATTGTGTCGCTCTATCAGCGACCGCAGCGCCGGACTGCGTGTGACCACGTCGGAGAAGGGCCCCACGCCCACCCGCGCGCACCGTCCCGGCACCTGCACGATGGCCCGCGACAGCGAATGACGCGGCGAGATGGCGGCAAGTAATCCCACGCCCCCCTCACGGCCGACGGTGGCGGATTCGATGGCCGCGCCACTCTCCATCAAGGTCATCAGCGAGATGACGCAATCCAGGGGAAAGTAAACAGTGTCTACTTTATCGCCGGGATCATAGAGAAGGCGCCCCTTCTCGAGGTCCACCTGCGTAAGATGACCTGAGACTAGTGCGTAGTCTTCAGGCGAAAGCGTGGCCAACAGATTGTTCTTCAAGGGTCCGCAGGTTCTTGGCATTGAGAATCGGAACGCCGGTCACCGGCGGCGGTTGCAGGCTATAGGCCCGCATTGAGCCGCACAGTCGCGTAGCCGACATAGAGGCCGCGACAGTTTACCGAGAGGAGCGGAGGGTTAAGGACCTGACAATTGTTGCTCTGTCGGCCGGCCGACATAGCCGAGTCCTTTGGCGCCCCGCGCCAACACCAGAAACATCGTGTCTCCCTCCCCTTCATGGGGAGGGAAGACGGCGCAGCCGTCGGGTGGGGGAGTTGCCGCTGCCCCACCCGTCAGCCTTCGGCTGCCACCCTCCCCATAAAGGGGAGGGAAAGGCTCAATGCCCCAGGTTCACGTCCGCCACGCCGCCGATGCCGGGCTCCTTGCCGGTGGCGTTGGCCTTGGCGACCTCGAACATGTAGCGGACCGGGCCGACCTCGGCGAGCCAGATGCGGGCGTCCTCGCAGCGCAGGCACAGCATCGTCAGGCGCGGGTCGTCCTTGCCTTCGGGATACCAGGCGGCGACGTGCGGATTCCAGAACTCCTCCAGCTTGGCGCGGTCGAGCTGCTGGACGAGCTGGCCGCCGATGCAGGCCTGCATCTCCTGGTCCTTCGACTGGATGATGAACATGGCGTGGCGCGGCTGGGCGACGTCCTTGGCCATGTCGGTGTCGGTGCGCGTGAAGAACCAGATGCGCCCGCTCTCGCGCTCACCGAAGGCGGTCATCGGCTGGAAGTGCTGCGGTTCGCCGTCGACGAGCCCGAGCATGCCGGTGTGAAGCTTGTCGATCTCGGCCCACAGGCGCTTTTCGGCAGCCTCGCGGTCGGCGGTGTCCATGGTCGTCATGACGTCCTCGCTTACTGTTGTTCGAAACGAAAACAGCCAAGGACCGACGGTGTTCCTCGATCCTCCTCCCTCGAGGGGAGGAGGGCAGGGTGGAGGGTGAGGCCGCTGAGATTGGGTGATGAGCGCGGGTGGGTTCAGAGCTTCACGCGTTTACCCGTCACCATCCTGCACACACCCCCATCCCCGACCCTTCCCCCCTCGAGGGGGAAGGGGGAGAGCTAAAACCCGGAAAGGGTAGCGTAGCGGTCGCGGTGGTAGGACGCCGTGCCGAACAGATGCTCGGCCACGCGCGCGCGCTTCAGGTAGAGGCCGGCGTCGTGGGCGTCGGTCATGCCGATGCCGCCGTGCATCTGCACCATCTCGTTGGAGACGACGTGGACGAGGTCGGAAGCCTTGGCCTTGGCGATCGACGCCAGCAGCTTCACGTCCGGCGCGCCCTGGTCGAGCATCTCCAGCGCCATCTCGATGCAGGAGCGGGTGGTCTCGATGTCGGTGAACATCTTGGCCGCGCGATGCTGCAGCGCCTGGAAGGTGCCGATCACCTGGCCGAACTGGGTGCGGGTCTTGAGGTACTCCAGCGTGATGTCGAAGGCTTCGCTGGCCAGCCCCAGCATTTCGGCCGCCAGCCCGATGCGGGCGCGGTCGAGGGTGGCTTCCAGCACGTCCCAGCCCTTGCCTTCCTCGCCAAGCAGTTCGCCCTCAGCGCCGTCGAACTCGATCTCGGCGGCACCCCGGCTATCGACGAGCCAAAGGTGCTTCCTGGTCACGCCCGCCGCGTCGCCGCGCACCAGATAGAGGCTGATGCCCGCCGTCTCGCCCGGCTGGCCGGAGGAGCGCGCCGCCACGATCAGCAGGTCGGCTTCCTCGCCGTCGATGACGAAGGTCTTCTTGCCGGTCAGCTTGCCGGCTTCCGCCTTCAGCGCCGTCTTCTCGGGGTGATGGTGCGCGCCCTCGTCGACGGCCAGCGCCGTGACGATCTCGCCGGCGGCGATCTTCGGCAGCCACGCCTGCTTCTGGGCGTCCGAGCCGCCCAGCATCAGCGCGCTCGCGCCCGCCAGCGCCGTCGAGACCAGCGGCGAGGCGGTCAGCGTGCGGCCCGTCTCCTCCAGAATGAGCGCCATCGACTGAAAGCCGAAGTTCGAGCCGCCGAATTCCTCGGGGACGATGACTCCCGCCCAGCCCATCTGGCCCATCTCGGCCCACTTGGCGGGGTCGAAGCTCTTGCCCTCGTGCGCGTCGCGCAGCTTGCGCAGCTCGGAGACCGGCGAAGACTCCCGCGCCCAGTCCTTGGCCGCATCGCGCAGCATGGTCTGTTCTTCGGTCAGGACGGCCATGTCAGGCGAGCTCCCTCGTGTGATGTTTGACGGCCCATTCGAGGGCCTGTTCGAGACGGTCGTCGCCCCAGAAGAGCTCGCCGTCCTCGGTGATGAAGCTAGGCGCGCCGAAGACGCCCCTTTGCCGCGCCAGCTCGACGTGGTCGCGCAGCCGCGCCTTCACGCCATCGGACGCGGCTTGCTCGAAGGCCGCCTGCGGCTCGGCCCCGGCGGCGCGGATCAGATTGCTGAGCACCTCGCGGTCGGAGATGTCCGCATCGTGCGCGAAGTTGGCGTCATAGACCGCGCGCGTGAACGCCGCCGTCCAGCCCTCGTCGAGGCCCGCGACCGCCACCCGCGCCGCCAGCAGGCCGTTGCGCGGAAACACGCTCGGCTTGACGTAAGGCAGGCCATAGCCGGCGCAAATCCGCTCCAGGTCGCGCCACATGTAGCGGCCCTTGGCGGGGTAGATGTTGAAGGGGCTGTCGTTCCAGCCCTGCTCGCCGAAGATCGGACCGAGCAGGAAGGGCCGCCAGACGACCTCCACGCCCGCGTCCGCCGCCAGGGCCTCGACGCGCATCGCGGCAGGGTAGGAATAGGTCGAGGCGAACTCGTACCAGAACTCCAGACGAGGGCTGCTCATCGGCGCGTCCTTCGACACGCGGCCTGCGGCCGCTGCTCAGGATGACGAATTCTGTCGTTCACCCAACCCAAGTCATCCTGAGCAGGCCGCGCGAGCGGCCGTGTCGAAGGACGCAGGGCGGTCGCACCAGCGGTCATTGGTGGTCCAGCAGACCCAGCACGCGCTTGGCGACGACGTTGAGGTTCACCTCGGACGTGCCGCCCTCGATGGAGTTGCCCTTGGAGCGCAGCATGCCGCGCATGGCGTTGAGCTCGCCCTTGGAGAAGCCTTCGCCCTCCCAGCCGAGACCCTGCAGGCCCATGGCCTCGACCTGCAGCTCGCAGCGCTCCTGGTTCAGCGTGG
>CAMLRH010000258.1 GCA_946482375.1 uncultured Caulobacteraceae bacterium
GCCTCGCTGGGCAGCGCCGGCGCTCAGATCGGTGTGCTGCTGCCGTTCTCGCGCCAGCATGAGCTGGAGGCCGACCGCCTCGGCGTCGACTACATGCACCGCGCCGGCTACGATCCGCGCCAGGCGGTGCTGCTGTGGGAAACCATGGCCCGACAGCGCACGGGCAGCTCGACGCCGTCGTTCCTGTCGACCCACCCGACCGACGCCAGCCGCATCTCGGCGCTGCGTCAGTATCTGGCCAGCCGCGGCTGGGGCTAAGGAGCCGCAAGCCGCGTTCGGACGTTGAATCTTCCCGTAGCGCAGGAGGGTTCAATGGCCGAACGCATCAGCTATCTCGACGACAGGCCGACCCAGCCGCCGGACCCGGTGCAGGTCGGCGACGTGGTCAAGACGGGCCCCAACGACTACCCGCGCTTTAAGGTCATCGCCATCGACGGCGACCGCGCCTGGCTGCGCAACGTCATCAGCAACGAGGACGCGGTCGTCAGCCTCCAGGAATGCTGCTGGCGGGTCGACGAGCGTCAGCAGGACCAGCGCATCGGGCGCATGCTTCGCGACGAGCCGATGGCGCACAAGACCGGCCCCGACGCGCCCGTCGAGCCGCGCCGCATGGACCGCCTCGGCTCCGACGACGAAACCCAGCAGTCGGCGCCCCAGGGGGCCTGACGCGTGAGCGCGACGACGCCGCGTGCGCTAGAACCCCTCTCCCTCGATGGGAGAGGGGCAGGGGTGGGGGTGTGGCCGCTGAGCTGAAATGAGAAACGCCGTAGGGCTCGGAGCCATACGGCGTTCTTTCGTCCTCTCACCGCACTCACCCCCATCCCCGGCCCTTCCCCCATCGAGGGGGAAGGGAGAGGATGTCAGTGGCCGCGGCGCATTTCGACTTCGCGCTTGGCGGTGTCGGCGCCGGCGCGGGCGACGTCCTTGACCTTGTCGACCAGGCCGTTCACGTCGGTCAGACCTTGCGTCTGCGCTTCCTGCTTCAGGGTTTGGGCGGTCGCGCGGGCGACCTCCTTGGCCTGACGCAGGCCTTCGCGGGCGCGGGTCTTGCCCTCGTCGAGCGCCCGGTCGCGCAGCGGACCGACATAGCGGTCCTCCACCGGCGTTGAGGGCAGGGCGGCGCCGACGGCCGCGCCCACCGCCACGCCCAGCGCGCCGATGATCAGCGGTTCGCGGTCGAGGGTCTCCATGAAGGTCTCCTCGGCGCGGTGGCCATAGTGGACGGCCCGCTCGCGGGCGCCGTCGGCCATGGTGCGGGCCCGCTGGGCGGCATTGGAAGCCGTCGTGGACAGGCTGTCGCGCGCCGAAGCCGCCGCCTGCCGCGCGCGGTCGGCGCGTTCGCCGATGGCGTGCCTGGCGTCGCCGGCGAGACCGCGGGCCTTCTGGCGCAGGGCGCCGGTGCGGCTCGAGCTATCCGGCTCGTACTCGGCCCCGAGATACCCGCTCTCCGGCGCGCCGGCGTAGTCGGTGTCGTATTCGACATAGGTGCGGGTCTCGTGGCTCGACGAGCGGTTGCTGAAGTACAGCCACGCCAGCCCGGCACCGATCAGGGCGAGGGGTACGGCATTGTCCTGGGCCTGGTGGCCAAGGCGCACGGCGCGCTGGCCGGTCCGCGAGTTGCGGACCGAGCCCATCATTTCGTTGGCGATGTTCCTGGGTGTCATCTTTTCCTTCAGGGCCTCGACCGTCCGGTCGATCTCGCCACGCGTCGCTTCGACTTCGCGTTCGATTTCTTCGGGCGACCGGGTCATTTCACCTGCTCCTTTATGAGTTGGGCGTCTTTCCGGAACTGGGCCTGGGCCCGTTCCGGGGCGATA
This sequence comes from uncultured Caulobacteraceae bacterium, assembly GCA_946482375.1. Next base: position 1,818 of record CAMLRH010000258.1, read on the forward strand.
TTGGAAGCCTGCGCCGTCTTCGCCCCGGTCCGCAGGATCACCGCGCCGGCAACGGCGACGGCGACCCCGACCAGCAGCGAGGCCCAGACCGGATCCATGATCTTGCTCAGCGCCAGAACCAGCGCCTGCAGCAGGATCATCAGGGCGGCGAGCAGCAGGATGGCGCCGGCGGCGAATTCGGCGCCGGCCCTGGCGTACTCCTTACCCTTGGCCTGCATCTCGGCCTTGATCAGCTCCGCCTCCCCCCGCACGAGGCGGGCGAGGTCGCTGCCGAGGTCCGACAGCAGCTGACCGAACGAGCGGGCGTCCGCGGAGTCCGCCATGGCTAGATCCTCGGCGTGGCGTCGTCGCCGGCGCCATCGACGGGAACGGTCTGGGCGTCGAGGCCCACGTCCGTTTCCATCGGCTCTTCCCAGCCGCCGCCGGCTTCGTAGTTGAAGGTCCCGTCGTCCGGGTTTTCCTCGGGTATCGAGGAGCGGACGAAGCGGCCGATGGCCAAACCGGCCAGCACCGCGCCGCCGATGAAGGCGACCGGATGGCGGCGGCCGAAGTCGCGCACGGCGCCCAGCATCTCGCCCGGCGTCTTGCCGTCGATGGTGCGCGACAGGCCTTCCAGGCTGTCGGCGCCGCGGGTCAGCAGCTGGGCCGCCATGCCCTGGTTGTGCTCGTTGAGGTCGTCGCTGGCGCGGCGGACGGCGTTGGCGAAATCGCCGATGGCGCCGGTCACCTTGTGTTGCCGCTCTTCGAGCGCGCCCACGGCCTTCTGGCGGGCGTTGTCGGCGAAGGTCGCGGCCTCGCCCTTCACCCGTTCACGGGCCTGGCCGACCTGTTCCTTGAACGTCGACGAGGGGCTGGCGGTGTCCGCCTGGAGGTCGGTTTCGGGAAGCATGCCAGGGGCCTGCGACCCGTCTTCGGGATAGATGTTCGACACGGTTCGTTCTCCTGCGAGGTCAGCTCAAGAACGACAGGGCGCCAGGATCACGACCACCACGCCGATGACATAGAGGATGCTTCTCATGGCTCCGCCGCCTTGCCGGATTAGACGGTGCATCAAGCGGCGAGGGCCCGGTCGAGTTCCGACCTTGACCATGTCGTGAACGCGAGTTGCGCGGATTTGGCTGAAAGGGCAGGAATTCAAACGCCTGTTCAAATCATGACGCAGGCGTCATATTTGTGGTTCTATGCTTCCGTGCGGCGACCCCGCGCGAAACCCTCCAGGAGTTGGCCGTCGATGGCGCAGGAACATTTCGACGTGGTGATCGTGGGCGCCGGGCTGTCGGGCATCGGCGCGGGCTACCACCTGCAGGCCGAGGCGCCCGATCGCTCCTATGTCATCCTGGAAGGCCGCGAGGCCATCGGCGGCACCTGGGACATCTTCCGCTATCCCGGCATCCGCTCGGACAGCGACATGTACACGCTGGGCTACAACTTCAAACCGTGGCGCGAAGCCAAGGCCATCGCCGACGGGCCGTCGATCCTCAACTACGTGCGCGAGACCGCGGCCGAGAACGGCATCGACCGACACATCCGCTTCAACCACATGGTCAAGAGCGCCGCCTGGTCGAGCGAGGAAGCCTGCTGGACGGTCGAGGCCGAGACCGGCGGGCGCACCGTGCGCTTCACCTGCAACTTCCTGTTCCTGTGCGGCGGCTACTACAGCTACGAGGGCGGCTATTCGCCGGAGTTCCCCGGCGCCGAGCGCTTCAGGGGCGACATCGTCCACCCGCAGAAGTGGCCCGAAGGCCTCGACTACAGCGGCAAGAAGGTCGTTGTCATCGGTTCGGGCGCGACCGCCGTGACATTGGTGCCGGAGATGGCCCGCGACGCCGCCCACGTGACCATGCTGCAGCGCTCGCCCCCCTACGTCGTCTCGCGCCCCGCCGAGGACAACGTCGCCAACAGGCGGCGGAACATTGGGCGGCGAGGTCAACTCGGCTTCGACTTCACCCCCAACCGGGATCTTGGTGTTGTCGTAGTCATTCTTTGTCTCGCAGGCCATGAAGGCGATTGCCAGTAACACGGGGACGATGCAGGTTTTCGGTAGAGATACGATAAGCATAGGTCTCGGTTTTTTTTGACGAACAATGATGGCTAAATATAAGAATTATATCTGACCGAGGCTGTCAACGGAGTGATAAACGCCTGTACAAGTGCATTTCAGCATGGAAATACCGCAATGCGACAAAGAAATAATAGCGGTTGGCCGCCTTCACCTTGTTTAAAAAAGTCGATCCCGATAAACAATTCGCCCGTTAACCATCGTCAGCAACGGCCTTATGTTCCTGATCTGATCTTCCGGACAAGTCAATATATCATCGGATAACACAACGAGATCTGCCAGCTTCCCG
>CAMLRH010000259.1 GCA_946482375.1 uncultured Caulobacteraceae bacterium
TGTCGACATTCCCGGTCGGCTCATCGGCCAGCAGGATGTGCGGCCGGGCGACGACGGCGCGGGCGATGGCCAGCCGCTGCTTCTCCCCGCCCGACAGCGCCGAGGGGTAGGCGCCCATGCGATCCTTCAGGCCGACCCAGGCCAGCAGTTCGGCGACGTCCGCGCGATACTCCTGCGGCTTGTGGCCGGCGATACGTAGGGGGAGGGCGGCGTTGTCGAAGGCGGTCAGGTGCTCCAGCAGCCGCAACTCCTGGAAGACGACGCCGATGCGGCGGCGCATCTTCATCCGATCCTCGGCGGCCATGCGCACGACATCGCGGCCGAACATCTCGATCCGCCCGCGCGATGGCTTCTCCGCCAGATAGATCAGCTTGAGCAGGCTCGACTTCCCGGCCCCCGAGGCGCCGGTGATGAAATGGAACGACCCCGTCTCCACCGTGAAGGTCACGTCGCGCAGCACTTCGGCCGCGCGGCCATAGCGCATCGCCACATCCTCGAAGTGGAGGATGGGTTCGCCTGGCTCGGGTGCGGGATCAGCGTTAATGGACATCGGAGCCGAAATCGGCGACCTCGGTGGAGGCTTCTCTAGCCAAAGGGGTCCAGTCCGCCATGATTCTGACCTGTCCCCGATGCGCCGCCCGCTATGTTGTGCGGGAAGATCAGGTCGGCCCGCAAGGCCGCAAGGTGAAATGCACGGCTTGCGGCGAGGTTTGGCAGGCCATCGGCGAGCCCGACTTCGAGATTCCGGCCGATCCCTACCTCATCGCCCCGCCCGAACCGGAGCCCGCCCCGGCGCCGCCCGAACCTGAGCCGCAGCCCCAGCCGCAGGACGAACTGCGCCAGCAAATGAGGGCGCGGGCCAAGCGCCGTGGCGAGCAGGGTCGGACCGTGCTGTGGGCGACGCTCACCACGCTGGTCATGGCCACGGCGGCTGTCGTGGTCTTCCACCGGGAGATCGCCCAAACCCTGGAAGCCGCGCTCCGATGAGCGAGCCGCAGATGCTGCTTTCGCAGGCCGAGATCGAGGCCCGCGTCGAGGCGCTGGCCGCGCAGATCGCCCCGCGCGTCGACGACGAAACGGTGGCGATCTGCCTGCTGACCGGCGGCATCTGGTTCACCGCCGATCTGACGCGTGCGTTGGCCCGCCACGGCCGCCATCTGCGTTTCGACGCGCTGTGGCTGTCTTCCTACAAGGACGCCCGCGCCTCATCCGGCCGCTGCCAGGTCCGCGCCGACTTGCAGCGCCCGCTATCGGGCCGGCGCGCGCTGATCATCGACGACGTCTTCGACAGCGGCCTGTCGCTCAGCGAGGGGGCGCGGCTTGTGAAGGACGCCGGCGCCAGCGAAGTCCTCACCTGCGTCTTCGCCCGTAAGCCGTGGCCACAGCCCCGCGCCATCGAACCGGACTTCGTAGGCTGGGAGGCCCCCGCCCGCTTCCTCGTCGGCTACGGCATGGACGCGGGCGGGTCTCTGCGGGCGCTGCCTTGGATCGGGGCGCTGGATTGAGTCCGCACACTCCAGCCGTCATCCCGGACGGCCCGTAGGGACGATCCGGGACCCAGGCGGCGATTCAGCTTGGGTCCCGGCTCTCCGCGCTGCGCGCTACGGCCGGGATGACGGAGTTTTGAGCGTCAGGACATTGGGCGCGGCCCCTTTTGGCGTCTGCGAAGGCGCCGCCACCTGGTCCGATCACCCCAGCCTTCGGGCAGTCCGAGGAAGTCTTGGGCTACTCGGGCGGAGTTGGCCGCCTCAAGGGCTCAAGGATCAACCGATCACCTTCCTTGCGCATGACCACCTCGTCTCCGGGCATTTCGAAATCAGGCGGAATTTCCACAGCCTGATCGGAGTCAATTCTGAGGAGGCGGATTCGTCGCTCGGTGCTCATAGCTCCGCCTTATATCACACCCTTAGAGCCACTCCGGCGTCTGTTCGAGCGCCAGCATCTGGTCGTAGGTCGGCCGTTGGCGGATGACCGCCCACTTGTCCCCGTCGACCAGCACCTCGGGCGCTAGCGGCCGGGTGTTGTACTCGCTGGCCATCACGGCGCCGTAGGCCCCGGCCGACATGAAGGCGACGAGGTCGCCGGCCTTGAACGGCGGCAGGGTCCGTTCGCGGGTGAAGGTGTCGCCGGTCTCGCAGATCGGGCCGACCACATCCATGACCGCCATCTCGCAGCCGGCGGCCGGACCCTTCACGGGCGCGATCTCGTGGTAGGCCTCGTACATGGCCGGGCGGATGAGATCGTTCATGGCCGCGTCCAGCACCAGGAATCGGCGGCCCTCGGGACGCTCGTTCAGGTGGATGACGCGCGCGACCAGCACGCCGGCGTTGGCGGCGATGACGCGGCCTGGCTCGAAGGCGAAGACGATGTCTAGGCCTTCCATCACCCGGCCGATCATGGCGGCGTACTCGGCCGGCGAGGGTGGCTCGGGCATGTTGAAATAGGGCACACCCAGCCCGCCGCCGAGGTCGAGGCGGTAGACGGTCAGGCCGTTCGCCCGCAGCCGCTCGACCAGCGCCCGCATCTTCACGAACGCTTCCTCGAGCGGGCTGAGGTCAACGATCTGACTGCCGATGTGGCAGGCGACGCCGATGGGGGTCAGGTGGGCCGAGGCCGTCGCGCGGGCGTAGAGCCGCTCGGCTTCGGCGATGGAGACGCCGAACTTGTTCTCCGACTTGCCGGTGGAAATCTTGGAATGGCCGCCGGCGGAGACGTCCGGGTTCACGCGGAAGGCGATGGTCGCCTGCACACCCTTGTCCGCCGCAATGGTCTCGATCAGGTCGAGTTCGGGTTCGGACTCGACGTTGATCTCAGCGACGCCCGTTTCCAGCGCGAACGCGATCTCCGCCGCCGTCTTGCCCGCTCCGGAGAAGACGATGCGCTCGGGCGGGATGCCGGCGGCCAAGGCGCGGCGGATCTCGCCTTCGGAAACGGTGTCGGCGCCCGCGCCCTGCTGGGCCAGCACCTTCAGCACCGCGACGTTGGAGTTGGCCTTCACCGCATAGGCGATCAGCGGTTCACCGAGTCCAGCCGCGATCAGGGCGGTCCGGAACACCTGGAAGTGCCTGACCAGCGTCGCGGTCGAATAGACATAGACGGGCGTGCCGACCGCCTCGGCGATGGCGGTCAGCGGCACGTCTTCGCAATGAAGCTCGCCCCCCTTGAGCTCGAAGTGGTTCATTGCGGATTGGCGTAGGGGTCAGGCAGCGCGCCCGGAGGCGCCACTTTCATAGGGTCGGACGGCCCGCCGTCGATCGGCAGGGTGCGCGGCGGGGCCGGGTCGACCTCGCGGTTGGCCGCGCTCTGGCGGTTCACCGGGTTTTCGGAGCCCTGGTTGGGGTCGCCGTTGTCGTCGCGCAGCTGGCCGCTCGCCGTCGGGTCCGACGGGCTGGGCGCGGCCGCGCGCGTCCCGGGCTGTTCGAGGTCTCCCATCTTCCCGCAGCCGGCCAGCGCGACGCCGGCCAGAAGGAGCGAAAGGGCAAGGGTCTTACCGGTCATCCGAGTATCTCCTTCCAGCGAGCGATCTGGGCGCGGACCTGGTCAGGCGCCGCGCCCCCATAGCTCGTGCGGCTGGCGGCCGAGGCCGCCGGGGTCAGTACGGAGTAAACGCCGTCCGTGATGCGAGGGTCCAGCGCCTGCAACTCCGCGAGCGGCAGGGCGGGCAGGTCACAGCCCAGGGCCTCGCACCGCTTCACCGCCGCGCCCGTCAGATGGTGGGCGTCGCGGAACGGCAGGCCAAGCTCGCGCACCAGCCAGTCGGCGAGGTCGGTGGCGGTCGAGAACCCCGCGCCGGCCGCCTGCGCCATCTGCTCTACGTTTGGCGTGATGTCGGCGACCATGCCGGTCATGGCGAGCAGACTGAGCTCCAGCGCGTCAAAGGCCTCGAAGGTCGGAACCTTGTCCTCCTGCATGTCCTTCGAATAGGCGAGCGGCAGGCCCTTCATCACGACCGTCAGCGTCGTCAGCGACCCGAGGATACGCCCGACCTTGGCACGCACCAGCTCGGCCGCGTCGGGGTTCTTCTTCTGCGGCATGATCGAGGAGCCGGTGGTGAAGGCGTCGCTCAGCGTCGCAAAGCCGAACTGCGGCCCCGTCCACAGCACGATCTCTTCGGCCAGCCGCGACAGGTGCGTGGCGCA
>CAMLRH010000260.1 GCA_946482375.1 uncultured Caulobacteraceae bacterium
TGCAGGCTCTGCGAGAACTTGATCAGGAAGCTCTTGGTCGCGCCGTAGAGGGTGTGGCCCATGCTGCCGGGCACGAGCCCCGCCAGCGAGGCGACGTTGACGATGCGACCGAAACGACGCTCGACCATGCCGGGCAGGACCTTGTGGCTCATCTCGGCCACGCTCATCAGCAGCACCTGCAGGAAGGCCTGCTGGTCCTCCCAGCTCGTCGTCGCGTAGGTCCCGGGCAGGCCATAACCGGCGTTGTTGACCACCGCGTCGACTTCGCGTCCGTGCGCGGCGACGGCGGCCAGGATCTCATCCACCGCGCCTGGCTGGCCGAGATCGGCGGCGATGGTCAGGGTCTCGACGCCGGACCCCAGCGAGATTTCGCCCGCCAGCCTGTCCAGCCGATCGGTCCTGCGCGCCGTCAGCGCCACGTCATAGCCGTGCTGCGCATAGATGCGGGCGAACGCGGCGCCGATGCCGGCGGAGGCTCCGGTAATGAGGACGAGGCGGCGGGCCATCTGGTTTTCCCGATCATCCCCGCGAAGGCGGGGACCCAAGCTGTGCTGCCTTTGTGCGAGGCTTTTGCCCGATCTTCAACTCAGCTTGGATCCCCGCCTTCGCGGGGACGCACGGAGCTAGGCAGCCTGAGAAGGCGCCGCTTGCCGGAGCAGGTCCGCCACCGAGATGTGGCCGAGCCGCTCGGCCGCCGCCTGATCCGCCGCAGCGATGGCGCCGCGGACGGCGTCGGGGATGGCCTCGCCGATGGGGCAGCCCTTGGCCCCCGGCGGCGGCACGCCGAGATGCGCGCAGCCGTCGACCGCGCGCAGGACGACGTCGAGGGTGATGTCTTCAGGCGCCTTAAGCAGCCACGCCCCGCCGCCGGCCCCGGCGCGGGTGTCGATCAGCCCAGCCTTTGCCAGCATGGCGGTGACGCGCCGCACGACCACCGGGTTCGTCGGCATCGAGGCCGCCAGCGTCTGGCTGGACACCGCGTCGGCGGCCGAGAACGCGCCCTTGTGCGCCAGATAGGCGAGGGCGTGGGCCGCGACGGGGAACTTCTGGCTGTCCGACATGACCCCTTAAAGGTAAGCGCGCGACGGCTCCGTTGAAAGCCGCGCCGAAAGAGTGTAGCTCCCGCGCCGCACTCGACGAGGACCGCATGGCTCCTGAAGCCTCCGAGGCGGCGACGCCGCCAGCGACCCCCGCCGAGGGCGCCCTCAAGCATCATGGTCACGATCGTCACGGCTTCTGGCTGCTGACGCTGGGATCGGTCGGCGTCGTGTTCGGCGATGTCGGCACCAGCCCGCTCTACGCCATGCGCGAGGCGCTTCACCATTCCCGTGGCGGCGGCGAGAGCGAACTGGCCGTGCTGGGCGTCGTGTCGCTGGCCTTCTGGGCCCTGACGTTGATCGTCACGCTCAAGTACGTCTGGTTCCTGATGAAGGCCGACAACAAGGGCGAGGGCGGCACGCTCGCGCTCATGGCGCTGGCGCAGCGCGCGCTCGGCCGTCGTTCGGTCGTCGTCTTCATGCTGGGTGTGGTCGGCACCGCCCTCTTCTACGGCGACGGCATCATCACGCCCGCCATCTCGGTGCTGTCGGCGACCGAGGGCCTGAAGGAGGCGCCGGGGCTGGGCCCGGTGCTGGCCCCCTACGTGCTGCCGATCGCGGCGACCATCCTGGTCGCCCTGTTCCTCGTGCAGTCGAAGGGGACGGCCAGCGTGGCTCGCTTCTTCGGGCCGATCACGGTGGTCTGGTTCCTGACGCTGGCGGCGCTCGGCATCTTCCACCTGCACGAGGACTTTTCGATTTTCCGGGCCGTCCTGCCGCACTACGGCGTGCTGTTCCTGATCAACAACGGCCTCGTCGGCTTCGTCATCCTGGGCAGCGTCTTCCTGACGGTGACCGGGGCCGAGGCCCTCTACGCCGACATGGGTCACTTCGGCAAAGGTCCGATCCGCGCCGCCTGGCTGTTCCTCGTCTTCCCCTGCCTGATGCTGAACTACTTCGGCCAGGGCGCCATGGTGCTGGCCGACTCGACGACCGCGTCGAACCCGTTCTTCGAGATGATCCCGCAGCCCGTCTACTGGCCGGTGCTGATCCTGACGACGATCGCCACCGTCATCGCCAGCCAGGCGGTGATCACCGGCGCCTTCTCGGTGACGCAGCAGGCGGTGCAGCTGGGCCTGCTGCCGCGCATCAACATCCGCCGCACCAGCGAGACGGTCGCCGGCCAGATCTTCGTGCCGTCGGTGAACACCTTCCTGATGGTCGGCGTGCTGGTGCTGCTGGTGACGTTCAGGAACTCGTCGAACCTGGCGGCCGCCTACGGCATCGCGGTGACCGGGGCGATGTTCGTCGACACCCTGCTGTTCTTCGTCATCATCCGCTTCTTCTGGAAGAAGCCGCTGTGGGTGGCGCTGGCGGCGACGCTCGGCTTCGGCTTCATCGACGCCGCCTTCATTGGCTCGAACCTCCTGAAGATCCCGCAAGGCGCCTGGATGCCGCTGGTGCTGGGCGGCGGTCTCGTCATCATCATGTGGACCTGGACGCGCGGCACCCAGATCCTGTCGGACAAGACCCGGCGCGACAGCGTGCCGCTGACCGACCTGATGGAAATCCTGCAGGCCCGCGCCCCTCACCGGGCGCCGGGCACGGCCATCTTCCTGACCAGCGACCCGGACACCACGCCGGTCGCCCTGATGCACAACCTCAAGCACAACAAGGTGCTGCACGAGAAGAACGTCATCGTCACGGTCCGCACCGGTGAGACGCCCCGCGTGCGCGAGGACGACCGCATCCTGATGGAGAAGATCAGCGAGGACTTCCGCAAGGTCGTCATCACCTACGGGTTCATGGAAAGCCCGAACGTGCCCAAGGCCCTGACCCTGTGCCGCAAGCAGGGGCTGAAGTTCGACATCATGTCGACGAGCTTCTTCCTCGGCCGCCGCTCGATCGTCGCCTCGGCCCAGTCGGGCATGCCGCTCTGGCAGGACAAGCTCTATATCTTCCTGACCAAGAACGCGGCCAACCCGACCGACTACTTCAAGATCCCGCCGGGACGTGTGGTAGAGCTGGGCGCCCAAGTCACCGTCTGAGGTTTCGTGTCCGTCCTCGCCAAGATTTGCGGCCTCTCGACTCCGGAGACCGTCCGCGCCGCTATCGACGGCGGCGCGGGCTACCTCGGCTTCAACTTCTTCGAGAAGAGCCCCCGCTACGTGACGCCGGAGACGGCGGCGCGGCTGGCCGAGCGCGCTCGCGGCAAGGGCGTGAAGGTGGTGGCGGTGACGGTCGATCCGTCGGACGCCCTGCTCGATGAGCTGCGCGCAACGCTGAAGCCCGACCTCGTCCAGATGCACGGCAAGGAAAGCCCGTCCCGCGTCTGGGAAGCGGCCATCAAGGCCAACGCCGGGGCCGTGAAGGTGATCTCCGTATCATCCGCCGCTGACCTCGAGGCCGCCTCGCAGTACGAGCCGATCACCGAGCACCTGATGTTCGACGCCAGGACGCCGGAGGGCTCGGCGCTGCCCGGCGGCATGGGCGCGAAGTTCGACTGGACGATGCTGTCCGGCCGCCGATACGCCCGGCCGTGGTTCCTCGCCGGCGGGCTCGATCCGTGGAACGTCACCGAGGCGATCGCCGCCTCCGGCGCCCCGATTGTGGACGTTTCCTCTGGCGTGGAGCGCGGAGCGGGGCTAAAGGACCCCGGCCTCATTTCGGCCTTCCTCGATGCGGTCCGCCGCGCCTGAGAACGCTTCAAGCGAACCCGTGAACCTTCCTGGCAAACCCAACGACTGGTCGGCTTTTCCCGACGCCAACGGGCGATTCGGCGATTTCGGCGGGCGCTACGTCGCCGAGACGCTGATGCCGCTCGTCCTCGACCTGGAGCGCGCCTATGCCGCCGCCAAGGACGATCCGGCGTTCCAGACCGAGCTGCAGGGCTATCTGACCCACTACGTCGGCCGCCCGAGCCCGCTCTACTTCGCCGAGCGGCTGAGCGCCCACATCGGCGGGGCCAAGATCTACTTCAAGCGCGAGGAGCTCAATCACACCGGCGCGCACAAGATCAACAACTGCATGGGCCAGATCCTGCTGGCCATGCGGATGGGCAA
>CAMLRH010000261.1 GCA_946482375.1 uncultured Caulobacteraceae bacterium
ATGAACTCGAGCCCGATGCCGGCGGCGCTCAGCGCCTCGCGGACGGCGCGGGGCGGCAGCTTCTGGCTCGCGCCCGTGCCCAGCAGCACGAACTCGACCGCAGCGGCGCCGGCCTCGAACACCGCCTGGAAATCGGCCGGCGTCAGGTCCTCGGCGGCCTTGGTCGGCCAGGCCCTCGGCTCATCGTCGAGGATCAGCAGCGAACCTTCCCGCCAGTCGCCGGAGACGCGAAAGCCGCCGCCGCCGAAGCTGTCGATGGAGGGCGCCTCGCGCATGGTCAGCGGTTGGTGGTCGCGCCGCCCAGCTTGATCGGCGTCGCCTCTTCCTCGCCCCGCTTGACCCCCCAGAGCAGGATGATCGGCGCGGCGACGTAGATCGACGAGTAGGTGCCAAGCGCGATGCCGAACATCATGATGACCGAGAAACCGAACAGCGCCTCGCCGCCGAACAGGGCCAGCCCGCCCAGCGCCAGGATGGCGGTCAGGCCGGTGATGATGGTCCGCGACAGGGTCTCGTTGATCGACAGGTCGATGACCTCGCGCAGCGGCATCTTCTTGTACTTGCGCAGGTTCTCGCGCAGCCGGTCGAACACCACGACGGTGTCGTTCATCGAGTAGCCGATAATGGTCAGGATGGCGGCGATGGTGGTGAGGCTGAACTCCATCCGCGTGATGGCGATCAGGCCGAAGGTCAGGATCACGTCGTGGAACAGGGCCACGACCGCGCCCAGGCCGAACTGCAGCTCGAACCGGAACCAGATGTAGATCAGCATCAGGCCGATCGCCAAACCCAGCGCCAGGAGGCCGTTCCGGAACAGCTCGCCGGACACCTTGGGGCCGACCACTTCGGTGCGGGAGAAGGTCGCGCCACCGAGGCGCTGGCTCAGTCGTTCCTTCACCTCGGTAACGACGTCCGCCGGGTTAGCGCCGACGGGTGTCTCGAAGCGGACCATGGCTTCGCTGGTCCCGAAGCCCTGCACCTGCACGTCGCCCATTTCCATGTTGGCCATGGTCGAGCGGACGGCGCCGAGGTCGATCGGGCGCGGCGCGGTGGACAGCTCCAGCACCGTGCCGCCTCGGAAGTCGATCCCGCAGTTCAGGCCACCGCAGGGCGGCGTTGCCGGATAGATGGTGAAGAACAGCGACGCCGCCGCCGCCAGCAGCGAGATCGCCGCCGCGAACCGCGCGAAAGCGACGAACCGGAAGTTGGTCGTCTGCGGCAGGAGTTTGATCAGGGGCCACATGGTCTAACGCCTCACGCGATCGGCAGGGTTTTGGGCCGACGGGCGCGGAACCACAGCGCCAGCAGAACCTGCGTCACCAGCACCGCGGTGAACACCGAGGTGAAGACGCCGATGGAAAGCGTCCAGGCGAACCCGCGCACCGGCCCAGAGCCGAACCAGAACATGATCACGGCCGCCACCAGCGTGGTGACGTTGGCGTCGATGATGGTGGTCATGGCCCGCGAGAAGCCCGCCTCCATCGAGGCGATCACCGTCCGCCCGGCCCGTATCTCGTCGCGCATGCGCTCGTAGATCAGCACGTTGGCGTCGACGGCCACGGCCAGGGTGAGGATCAGGCCGGCGATGCCGGGCAGCGTCAGCGTCGCGCCGCTGACCGACATGACGGCCACAATGAGCAGGCCGTTGACGATCAGCGCGATTACCGAGATGCCGCCGAACAGGAAGCCGTAGGCCAGCACCATGAACACCAGGATGGCGACGAAGCCGACGATGGTGGAGGTCATGCCGGCGCTGACCGCGTCGGCGCCCAGTTCGGCGCCCACGGTGCGTTGCTCCTCGACCGTCAGCTTGGCCGGCAACGCGCCGGCCCTGAGCAGGGTGGCAAGGTCGTTGGCGCTCTCGGTGGTGAAGCTGCCGCTGATCTGGCCGCTGCCGCCGGTGATAGCGCTCTGGATAACCGGGGCGGAGATGATCTTGTCGTCGAGGACGATGGCGAAGCGCTTGCCGATATTGCGCGCCGTCACGTCGCCGAAGCGTCGCGCGCCCTGGCTGTTGAAGCGGAAATTGACCACCGGCTGGGTCGTCTGCGGGTCGTTGCCCTGGCGCGCGTCGGTCAGCATCTCGCCGGTGACCAGCGCCCGCCGCTTGACGACGTAGGCGGGCGAATAACCGTCGGTGGACGGCAGGACCACCGAGCCCGGCGGGATGCGCCCTTCGGCGATATCCTGCGGGGTGACGGTCTCGTCGACCATCTGGAAGGTCAGCTTGGCGGTCTGGCCGATCAGGTTCTTCAGCCGCTCCGGGTCGCTTTCGCCCGGCGCCTGCACGACGATTCGGTCCTGGCCCTGGCGGGTGACCGGGATTTCCTTGTTGCCGTCGGGGTCGATCCGGCGGCGGATGATCTCGATGGACTGCTCGACGGCGCTGGAGGCCTGTTCGCTCATCGCTTCCGGAGCGTAGGCCAGGCGCAGCCGCTGATTGGTGCGCGACACCGTCATGTCCGGCGCGCCGTTGCGCGTCGCGCCCGCCAGCCGCGTCAGGTTGCGATAGGCGGCGTCGACCTTCTCCGGATCGACGATGCGGACCATGACCTCGCCGTTGACGACGCCCAGGTCGGTGAACTCGATCTCGGTGCTGCGCAGGGTCTGGCGCGTGTCCTCGACCAGAGAAGTCAGCTTCTCCTTGCGCAGGTCGGTCGTGTCGACCTCCAGCAGCAGGTAGGAGCCGCCCTGCAGGTCGAGGCCGAGGTTCAGGATCTTCCTGGGCATCCAGCCCGGCATCTGCGCCAGCGTCTTCGCCGGCAGCATGTTGGGCAGGCTGAAGAGGACGCCGAAGATCACCGCCAGCGTGACGACAATGACCTTCCAGCGGGACAGGTTAAGCATCGGGAAGCGGCCTAGCCCTTGTCGTTGGCGCCGACAGGCTCGCCCTTGGCGCGGACCTCGGTGATCATGGCCTTGACCACCTTCACCGTGACGCCCTGGGCGATCTCGACGCCCACTTCGCGCTCCTCGACCCGGACGACCTTGCCGAGCACGCCGCTGGAGAGGACGACATTGTCACCGCGCTTGAGACCCGCGACCATGGCTTGATGGTCCTTCATCCGCTTCTGCTGGGGCCGGATCAGCATGAAGTAGAAGAGGACGAACAGCAGCAGCAGCGGGGCCAGCTGGATCAGAATGCCCGTGGGGCCGCCAGCGGAGGGATCCATCTCGTCTCCAATAACCAAGCGGCGGCCGCGCGGGCCGCCAGAAGTGGGCGGAAGCTATGCGCTCGCCTCCCCTTTTGCAATGAGCGGCCCGGACAGTTAGAGGCCTCGCATGGACGCGGACCAGAAATCACTGCTGACCCGTATCGCGGAGGCGCTGGAACGGCTGGCGCCGAGGCCCGCGCCGGCGCCGTCGTTCGAGGGCGCGCGGCTGTTTCGGCACGAGCCGGAGGGCAACACCTTCGTGCCGGCGCCCGACTTCCCGCTGCCGCTCGACCTCCTGGTCGGCGTGGATCGGCAGAAGACGCGGTTCGTCGAGAACCTTTCGCGTTTCGCCAGGGGGTTGCCGTCGAACCACGCGCTGTTGTGGGGCGTGCGGGGGACCGGCAAGAGCTCGCTCGCCAAGGCCGCCTTCATGGCGGTGGCTAAGGATACGGCGGACCTGAAGCTGGTCGAAGTCGACCGCGACGAGGTCACCGCCCTTCCCGCCCTGTTCGATCAGTTGCGCGGACGGCCCGAGCGGTTCGTGGTGCTCTGCGACGACCTCTCGTTCGAGGAAGGCGCGGCCGCCGCCAAGGCGCTGAAGTCGGCGCTGGAGGGCGGCGTCGCCGGGCCGCCGGACAACGTCCTCTTCGTCGCCACCTCCAACCGCCGCCACCTGATGCCGCGCGGCCACGACGAGACCAGGGGCCTGATCTCGGCCGCCGAGGACGCCGAGGAGGAAGTCAGCGTCTCGGACCGCTTCGGCCTGTGGATCGGCTTCCCGGCCATGGACCAGCAGGCCTACCTGGCGGCCGTCGGCGCCTACGCCGACCGCTTCGGGCTTAAGGCGAAGGACCTCGACCGCCGCGCCCTGCAGTGGTCGCAGCTGCGCGGCGCCCGCTCGGGCCGCGTGGCCTGGCAGTTCATCC
>CAMLRH010000262.1 GCA_946482375.1 uncultured Caulobacteraceae bacterium
CTGACGCTGGTCTTCCGCCATGCGCTGGCCGACGCCGCAGCCAAGGCGGCCGCGCCGCTCGGGGCCGGCTTCACCCTGCTGGCGCTGGTCACCGGCTCGCTCTGGGGCCGGCCGATGTGGGGGACCTGGTGGGTGTGGGACGCGCGGCTGACCTCGGTGCTGGTCCTCTTCCTGCTCTACCTCGGCTACATGGCGCTCAGGGCCGCCATTGACGACGAGACGCGGGGCGGCCGGGCGGCGGCGATCCTGGCGCTGGCCGGGCTGATCAACCTTCCGGTCATCCACTACTCGGTGCAGTGGTGGAACAGCCTGCACCAGGGTTCGTCGGTGTTCGCGGCCGAGCGCGGCGACCAGCTTCCCGCCGTCTACATGACGCCGCTGATCCTGATGGGGCTGGGCTACCTCGCCCTGTTCGGCTCGCTCTGGCTGGTGCGCATCCGCGCCGAGGTCTGGCGGCGGCGGGCGAGCGCGGCGGCGCTGAAGCGGGCGAACGGCTGATGGACTTCGACGCCGGTAAATACGCGGCCTACGTCTGGCCCGCCTTCGCGGCGGTCGCCGTCGTTTTCGGCTGGATGGTCGTCGACAGTCTCGCCCGGGCGCGGCGGTGGCGGCGCGAGGCGGAGAAGGACTAGTCCGTCGGAGGCGGCGGCGCCTCGGCTTCCTTCATGTGGTTCATCATGAAGGGGACCTGTGTCAGCGAGAACACGACCGCCAGGATCAGCAGGCCCGGGAAGCGGAAGGCGACCCAGACAGCGTCCGGCTGGGTCTTCCAGACGAACAGGTTGATGAGCGCCATGGCCACGAAGAAGGCCGCATAGCGGAAGCTGAGCGAGCGCCAGGCGGCGTCCGAAAGTTTCAGGCTCTCACCCAGCAGCATCTTCAGCGGGTTCTTGCCGAGCAGAACGCCGCCGACCAGCAGAACGGCGAAGACCAGGTTCACGATGGTCGGCTTGGCCTTGATGAAGGCGACGTCGTGGAAGATCAGCGTCAGCGCGCCGAACAACAGCGCCGCTCCGCCGGCCAGCAGCGGCATCGGCGCCACTCGCCTCTCGGCCGCGAAGCCGATGGCCAGCGCCACCGCTGATCCCGCAACCAGCCACCAGGTGGCGGCGATCAGGTCGCGGGTGACGAGGTAGCCGACCGCGAAGACGGCAAGACCGCCGTAGTCGACGATGGCGGTGATCGCCTTGTGCCGGGAGGTCGCCATCAGGCCGCGTCCAGTCCAACCAGCGAGCGCGAGAAGGCCCGCGCGTCGAAGGGTTGCAGGTCGTCGATGCCTTCGCCGACGCCGATCAGCTTGATGGGGCTGTCGGAGGCCTGGGCCACCGGCACCAGCACCCCGCCCCGGGCGGTTCCGTCGAGCTTGGTCATGACGATGCCGGTCACTCCGATCTGGTTGCCGAAGATCTTCTCCTGAGCCAGCGCGTTGCGGCCCACCGTGGCGTCGAGGACGAGCAGGGTTTCGTGCGGCGCATCGGCGTCGACCTTCTTCACCACCCGGATGACCTTGAGAAGCTCGTTCATCAGGTCCTGCTTGTTCTGCAGCCGTCCGGCGGTGTCGATGAGGACGACGTCGAAGCCTTCGGCCTTGGCCCGTTCCACCGCGTCAAACGCGAGGCCGGCGGCGTCGGAGCCGGTCGGACGCGACATGAACTCGGCGCCGGCGCGTTCGGCCCAGACCTTCAACTGCTCGACGGCGGCGGCGCGGAAGGTGTCGCCGGCGGCGATCAGCACCTTGGCCCCTTTCGAGGTCAGGTCGGCGGCGATCTTGCCCAAGGTCGTCGTCTTGCCCGAGCCGTTCACGCCGATGAAGAGGACGACGTAGGGTCTGGGACCGGAAAGGGGATCGAACTCGCCCTCGCGCTCGACCAGTTCTTTGGCGACCGCGTCGGCCAGCGCCTCCTTGACCTCGGCGTCGCTGACCTCGCGGCCGAAGCGGGTCTCGGCGAAGCGCTCGGTGATGCGCGCGGCGGCGTCGGGACCGAGGTCGGCCTCGATCAGCATCTCTTCCAGTGCGTCGAGCTGTTCCTGGTCGAGGACCTTCTTGGTGAAGACCGCGGCGACCTGCTCGGTCATCTGCTGCGATGAGCGCGACAGCCCTTCGGTCAGCCGGGCGAACCAGCCCTTCTTCGGCTCAGCCATTCGGCCAGGACTCCGTGTCGTGGTCTGGATGCTGGTGGGAGACGACCTTCTCGAACATCGCGTCCGCCGAGGCGGTCTCGCCGCCTGGCCGCCCGGGCAGGCCGTCAAGCTCGCCGAACCAGGGTAGTTTGGCGCCCAGGCCGATCTGCATGACGGGTTTGATCGAGGCCGGATCGTCGAAGGCGCCGATGGCCAGTTCCACGCTGTCGACGCCTTCCCACTCGTAGGTCAGCGGCGTCCCACAGTCGGCGCAGAAGCCCCGGCGGACCATGTTCGAGCTCTGGAAACGCTTCGGCGCACCGCGCGTCCAGGTCAGACCCTTGGCGGTGACGAATGGCCCGAAGAAGGAGCCGAACGCCTTCTGGCACATGCGGCAATGGCAGATGCTTGGCCGCCCGAGGTCCTCGACGGCGAAGCGCACGGCCCCGCACTGGCATCCGCCCGTTTTCATGCCGCCCTCGCCTTCAGCCGCTTGCCGTCGTGGGCGGTAACAACGAACGGCGAGATCTCGCCGATGGGCACGACGCCCTCGAAGGCGATCTCGGTGAAGTCGTCGGCGCGGGCGAGGCCGTCCTTTTCGACGAGGCCGTCCAGCGTGCGTCCGATCTGCCGGTCGAGGTGGCGGACCAGCGCCGCCTCGCCGGCTTCGCGCAGGCGCCGAGCGCGGTCCTTGACGAGGTCGCGGCGCAGCTGGGGCATACGGGCCGCGGGCGTTCCCGGCCGGGGGCTGAATGGGAAGACGTGCAGGAAGGCCAGCCCCGTTTCCTCGACCAGCCGCACGGTGTTTTCGAAGGCCTCGTCGGTCTCGGTCGGGAAGCCCGCGATCAGGTCGGCGCCGAAGGCGGTCTCGGGCCGCACGGCGCGCACCTGCTCGATCAGGCGCAGCGCATCGGCGCGCAAGTGGCGGCGCTTCATGCGTTTCAGGATCAGGTCGTCGCCGTGCTGCAGGGAAAGATGCAGGTAGGGCGCCAGCCGAGGCTCTTCGGCGAGGCAGCGCATCAGGTCCGGGTCGATCTCGGCGGCGTCGATGGACGAGAGCCGCAGGCGCGGCAGGTCCGGCGTCAGCTTGAGGATGCGCGCGACCAGCTGGCCCAGCGTCGGCGCGCCGGGCAGGTCGGCGCCCCAGCTGGTGATGTCGACGCCGGTTAGCACCACTTCGCGATAGCCCTCGGCGGCCAGTTTCTGGACCTGCGCCACAACCTCGCCGGCAGGGGCCGAGCGGGAATTCCCGCGCCCGTAGGGGATGACGCAGAAGGTGCAGCGGTGGTCGCAGCCGTTCTGCACCTCGACAAAGGCGCGGGCGCGGTCCTTCAGGCCGCCGACCAGATGCCCGGCCGTCTCGCGCACGCTCATGATGTCGTTGACGCGGACCCGCGCGGTCTCGGTCAGCGCGCCGGGCGCCGCCTTCTCGGCGTTGCCGAGCACCAGATCGACTTCCGGCATGGCCGCGAAGGCGTCGGGGTCGATCTGGGCCGCGCAGCCCGTGACGATCAGGCGCGCGCCGGGGCGCTCACGGCGGGCCTTGCGGATCGCCTGGCGGGCTTGCCGGACGGCTTCGCCGGTCACCGCACAGGTGTTGAACACGACGGCGTTGGTGACGCCATCGACGGCCGCCTGCTCCCGGATGGCTTCGGACTCATAGGCGTTCAGCCGACAGCCAAACGTTATAACATCGACACTCCCGTCGTCCCGGCCGGAGCGAAGCGCAGAGCCGGGATCCAGAGTCACTGCCGCGGGCTCCTGGGTCCCGGATCGCTCCTCCGGATCGTCCGGGATGACGATCTTTGAGAACGCGTTCACGGCAACGTCCCCTCGAACTCGATGGCGACGGGGCCGGTCATGATGACGTGGTTGTCGTCGCGCCACTCGATCTCGAGTTCGCCGCCGTCCAGCTCCATGACGGCGCGACGGCCAG
>CAMLRH010000263.1 GCA_946482375.1 uncultured Caulobacteraceae bacterium
AGGCGCTTCTACGACCACTTCGGCGTCGACCCGCGCGCCATCGCCCGGGCCTTCCGCAACAACATGCGGGCCGGCGGGGTGACCGAGGGCGGTTCGACCATCACCCAGCAGCTGGCCAAGAACGCCTTCCTCTCCAACCGCCGCACGCTTCGCCGCAAGGCGCAGGAGGCGGTGATCGCGCTCTATCTGGAGGCGCGGCTGTCGAAGGGGGAGATCCTCTCCCGCTACCTCTCCAGCGTTTATTTCGGCGAGGGCGTGTTCGGCCTGCGCGCGGCGGCGCGGCAGTACTTCAACAAGGCGCCCGAGGACCTGACCATCGGCGAGGCCGCCATGCTGGCCGGGACCGTCAAGGCGCCGTCCAGGCTCGCCCCCACCGAGGACCTGAAGGCCGCGCGCGAACGCCAGCGCATCGTGCTGCAGGCCATGGTCGACAACGACTTCATCACCGAGCGGCAGGCCCGGCGCGCGCGCAACGTCCGCGTTCGCGAAGGCCGGCCGAGCCTTCCCGTCGGCTCCTACTTCGCCGACTGGGTTTCGCCGCAGGCCAAGCGCGCCTTCGAGCGGGCCTATGGCGAGGTGGTCGTGAAGACCACGCTCGACTCCCGCCTCCAGCGCCGCGCCGAACAGATCATCAGGAACCGGCTAGCCGCCGACGGCCGCCGGCTGAACGTCGACGAGGCCGCGCTCATCGCCATGCGCACCGACGGCTCGGTCGTCGCGCTGGTCGGCGGGCGCGACTACAAGGTCAGCCAGTACAACCGCGCCGCCGACGCCAAACGCCAGCCCGGCTCGGCCTTCAAGCTGTTCGTCTACCTGACCGCCCTGCGCGAAGGCGCGACGCCCGACCACCGGGTGATGGATTCCCCGGTCCGGCTCGGCAACTGGCGGCCGCAGAACCACGAGGCCGAGTACCTCAACCGGCCGATCACGCTGCGCGAGGCTTTCGCGCGGTCCTCGAACGTGGCGGCCGTGCGCGTGCTGCAGGAGGTCGGCCTGCGCAACGTCATCCGCACCGCCCGCGACCTCGGCGTGGAATCGCCGCTGCCGCGCGACGCCACCGTGGCGCTTGGCACCGGCTCGGTGACGCTGATGGAGATGACCTCGGCCTACGCCGCCATCGCCGCCGGCGAAGCGCCGGTCCGCCCGCATGGCCTCGCCGAATGGAAGCCCGCTGGCCGCACGAAGGCGCTCTCCGCCGCCGAGCAGCGCGGGATGATGGACCTGATGCGCGCGGTGGTGACCAGCGGCACCGGCCGGGCCGCCGCCGTCGGGGCCCCCGCCTACGGCAAGACCGGCACGACGCAGGACTACCGCGACGCCCTCTTCATCGGCTTCGTCGGCGATCTGGTGGTCGGCGTCTGGGTCGGCAACGACGACAACGAGCCCATGCGCCGGGTGGCCGGCGGCGGTCTGCCGGCGCAGATCTGGCGTGAGTTCATGGGCTATGCGCTCAGCGTCGGCCAGGCTCGCGGCGGCGCCGACGTGACCCGCGAGGCGCCGGTCGAGGAAGCCGATATTCCGGAAGAGGTGGGCCTCGATCCGTCGCTGCTCGAGGGCGTGGAGATCGACCTTGGGCCGGAGGAGCAGGACACCGGCGAGGCGCCGGAGGAAACCGATCCCGCGGCCCCGGTGGTCGCCCGTCCGCCCGAACTCGAAATCCCCCCGCCGCCCGGCGCGGAGGTGGAGACCGGCGTACCCGAACTGGAAACCCGGTAGGAAAAAGAGCCCCGGCCGCGAAGCCGGGGCCCGGCCGTCCTAGTTGGCGGCGTCGTTGGCCGCCGCGGCGGTGTCTTCAGCGCCTTCGGCGGTCGCGTCGGCCGCGCCTTCGGCGGCGTCGCCCGCGTCGTTGGTGGCTTCGGCCACGGCGTTGGCGGCGTCCTCGGCCGTGGTCTCGACCGCTTCACCGGCGGCGTCCACAGCGGTGGATGCTTCGTCCTGCGCCTTTTCCGAGCAGGCGACGGCGCCGAGGCTGAGCGCGGCGATGGCCGCAAGCGTGATGAATCTCATGAGAGCTCCCTCCGTGTCAGATTGACGGCGGCAGCCTAGCTTCGCTGTAGCCCTGCGTCGAGCGGATCAGCCGACGAAGGCGCGTTCCAGCACGTAGTCGCCCGGCTCGGCGTTGGAGCCCTCGCGCAGGTTCTGGTCCTCGCAGACCCTCGCCATGTCCTTGATCATGTCCATCGAGCCGCAGAGCATCACCCGGTCGGTCTCCGGATCGAAGCGGTCGCGATCGAGGCCCATGTCACGGAAGATCTGGCCCGACGCGATCAGGTCGGTGAAACGGCCCTGCCGCTCGAACGGCTCGCGGGTGACCGTCGGATAGTAGACCAGCTGCTTTTGCGCTTCCTCGCCGACCAGCGGGTCCTCGAAGATCTCGCGGGTAAAGAGGTCGCGGTAGGCCAGCTCGTTCACCTCGCGCACGCCGTGGCCGACGATGACCTGCTCGAAGTTGGCATAGGCGTCGGGGTCGCGCGCCACCGACAGGAACGGGGCCAGCCCCGTGCCGGTGCCGAACAGGAACAGGCGCTTGCCCGGCCGCACCGCGTCGAGCACCAGCGTGCCGGTCGGCTTCTTGCCGAGCACGACCTGGTCGCCCGGCTTGATGTGCTGCAGCCTGGAGGTCAGCGGCCCGTCCTGCACCTTGATCGACAGGAACTCCAGCTCCTCGGCGAAGCTCGGCGAGGCGATCGAATAGGCGCGCAGGATCGGCTTCTTCTCACCCGGAAGGCCGATCATCACGAACTCGCCCGAACGGAAGCGGAAACTGTCGGGACGGGTGATAGCGAAGCTGAACAGCCGGTCGGTCCAGTGCTTCACCCAAAGCACCGTTTCCGAATGATGCGGCGAGTTCGCCTGTGCGGGCGCGGCCTCGAGCACGGTGGCGTTCATCCCTCTATCCCAACTGCGCCGCGAGGTATCGCGCGGCGCGTCTCATTTGAGGTTGCGGCGCACAAAGTCAATTCCGCCTATCGTGCGGGCGCTTTTAGCTTTTCTGCTCGCCCGTACCCGGATCGGTCTCCGTGTGCGGGTTTTTCACCGAGCCCTGGGAGCCCGCCGGTTCGGTGGCGGGACGCGGCGGGCCTTCCTTGCCGGGCCGGGGCTTCTGCTGCTCGTTTTCGACTTCGCGGTTGTCTGGCCGCCGTTCGGTGGGGTGTTGCATATAAGAGGAACGCCAAGGCCGTGACAGCGATCCGCTCCGCTTGCCGCGTCAGGCCCGCGCTGATAAACGCACCGGCTCCGGCGATGAGCCGTGCGCGCCGGCGGGCCTACCTGCCTTCCGGCGCTCTCGTCATTGTCTGGAGGAGTGTAGCTCAGCTGGTAGAGCATCGGTCTCCAAAACCGAGGGCCGGGGGTTCGAGTCCCTCCACTCCTGCCACCCTATATGATGTCTCCCGGCCCCTGATCGGCCGAGATTGAAAGGTCGAAGAGCGTTGGCCAGGAAACAGGGCAACCTAGGTGCGATGAAGGCCCGCGCGGGCCGCGCGAAGGCCGCCGCCGTGGCCGCGCCGTCGGCCGCCGCGCCCGCGGCGCCGAAGAAGCGCACCAATCCGGTGAAGTTCTGGCGGGAGGTGCAAGCTGAAGCCCGCAAGGTCACCTGGACCAGCCGCCGGGAAACCTGGATCACCTCGGTGATGGTTTTCATCATGGTGGTGCTGGCGGCGATCTTCTTCTTCGCCACCGACACCGGCCTGAGCTGGGCCGTCAGCCAGCTGCTGCGCTTCGCGACCGCGGGATAAGTATAAAGATGACCGACACCACCGCCGACACCGCCGCCGCGCCGACGTCCAACCCGCGCCACAAGTGGTACATCGTCCACGCCTACTCGAACTTCGAGAAGAAGGTGGCCGAGAGCATCCGCGAGCAGGCGAGGCAGCAGGGGCTGGAGGAGAACTTCTCCGACATCCTGGTGCCCACCGAGGACGTGGTCGAAATCCGCCGCGGCCGCAAGGTCAACTCCGAGCGCAAGTTCTTCCCCGGCTACGTGCTGGTGAAGATGGAGATGACCGACGAGGCCTATCACCTCGTGAAAAACACCCCGAAAGTGACGGGTTTTC
>CAMLRH010000264.1 GCA_946482375.1 uncultured Caulobacteraceae bacterium
TGTTCCAGCCGCGCTCTTCATTGGTGAAGATCGCCGCCAGGTTCATGGTGAAGTATTCGTCCAGCCGGGCGAACTCATGGTCGTTGAAGACGCGCCACCAGCTCTCCGACTGCCAGTGCAGATCGGTATGGAAGGTCGCCAGCCACTCATTCGGCAGCGGCACGGTGTAGTCGGCGGTGATCGTCGCGGTCCAGTTGGGGGCGTTGGGCAGCTCGTTGCCGCCGATATCCTTGAGGAAGCCCTCACCGTTGTTGTTGCCGTAATCGGCGTTCGGATTCCAGCCAGGGTAGTCGGTGACGCCCAGGGGGATCCCGCTCGGCCAGCCGGGGTAATCGGCGATGTCGGCGCTCCACGACAGGTAATCGATATTCCTTCTGAAGCCCCCGCCCTGTGCGCCGCCCGGATTGTTGTACGGATCGGGGATGTAGGCCCGGTTGGTCGCCGGGTCGAAGCCGAAGAGGTAGGCCAGCTCGCAGCCCCCCGCGCCGCCGCCGCCCTTGCCGCCCACGTTCACGGGTTGATTGCCCGGAGCAGTAGGGCTCGGATCATTACCGACGAACAGCCACTTGGGCAGAACGCAGCTGCTGGCGAACGTCGGGAACGGGCGATAGAGCACCCAGGCATCGTTGCCCGCCGTGCGGTCGGCCAGGTCGATAGCCTGTTCGCCATCGGCGATGCGCGTCTTCTGATAACCGCCCTTGAAGCCCAAGCGCAGGTTTTCCAGCGGCCTCCAGTCGGCTTCGATCTCCACTCCCCAGACTTCCGCGTCGAAGTTGCGGTTGAAGGCCGAGCGGTCAACGATCTCGGATATCTGATAGTCTTTATAGTCGTAGTAGAAACCCGCAAGATTGAGCGTCAAACGCCCCTCCAGCATCGTATTTTTTGCACCGAGTTCGAATGCATCGACAAACTCCGGCGCGAAGGTGCGGGGACGGGTCTCCGATCGCTGCGTCGCCTTCAAAGCGGCCGAGACGTCACTGTAGGCAATGAAAAGATAGGTAGGCGGATTGGCGCCGCCGGCCTTGTAGCCGTGCGAATACGAGGCGTAGACGAGCGTCTGGTCAGTGAAAGACAGGTCCGGCTTCCAATCCAGAGCCAGGCGACCCGTCGGTTCCCTCCACTCCTGCTCGACGGCTTCTGCGACAGCCAGGCCGGCCGACTGGCTCGCCAGCAGGGCGGTTGGAATTCGCGGCGCTTCCTTCTTGTCCACGGTCAGGCGAAGGCCCGCCGTGACCTTCAGGTTGTCGGTTATATTATAATACGACTCTCCGAACACCGCGTAGGAAATGAGCTTGTATGGATTTCGACTCAGGAAGTAGTTATGACCGCGATCGTTAACGTTCTCGATCGGGTTGGGATCGATATACTGACAGGCGCCGACTTTGTAGGCCCGGCCTGGGTTGGGCGGCAGGTAGCCGTTCCTCAGGCACTCGAAATTGTCGGTCACACCGCCGACGTACTCCGACAGAACATTGGAATGTCCGTGCGGTATGATCGTGGATATCAAGCTAAGTGAATTGATAAAGACGTAATATTTGTCTTCGGTGTCGTAGCGCAGGTAATTGGCGCCAATGCTGAAGTTGAACGGCCCGTCATAGTCGGACGACAGCCGCAACTCCTGGCTGAAATTCTTTGACGCGGCCGTGGCGATGTCGACGGCTACGAGGCGGTCCGAACAGCCTAGTTGCGGGTCGCAGAAAATGCCGCCGTTCGGACCCGGCTGAAGGATGCCCGGGCGCCTCGACGTCGTGCCGTTGCCTGGGAGCGAGCCATCCGGATCCGGTTGCTCCCACGCGCCCGGAGCCGTGTTGAAGCGGTTGAAATCCTGCTGCGAGTAGATGAGGTCGTTGCTGTAGGCGGTCTCCGACGCCAGCGTCAGTCCGTGGCCGATGTCGAAGCTGACCTGGAGCTGACCGAGGTCGCTTCTGGCGCGATAATCGGGGTCTATGCTCGACTCGATTACCCGCAGATCGGGTGACTGGACCGTGCTGACATAGGGGTCGGTCAAGGCCACGGGAAGGAAAATAGCGCCCAGCGGCACATAATAGGGCAGCATCAGCCCGTTCGGCGTCTGGAACGCCTCGGGCGAGTAAAGCGACCCGCGCGTGCAGCCCTGACTGAAGCTGGCCTCGACGCCGGAGAACAGGGAACGCTGGCCATATTCCGGCAGCGTATCGTAGTAGCCCACCGGCATTCCGGCGATCTCGGTGACCACATCCTTGGTGCAGAGTTGCTTGCCTGAACGCAGGCGGTCGTCGTCCTCCTCGAAGTGTTCCCAGATGAGGTTCGCGTCGATGCGGTCGTTCGGCGAGACGCGCAGGCTAAGCCGCGTCGACCACAAGTCCCGCCCGTCGATCTGGTTGCCGTTGAGTTGGTTGGTCGCGTAGCCCTCCCGCTTGGTCCAGGCGCCGGCCAGGCGCAGCGCGACCTTGTCCTCAACGAGGGGGATGTTGACCATCCCTTCGATGCGGCTGGAGTTGTAATTGGAGAGGTCGGCGGAGGCCTTGGCCTCGAAGTTGAACTTCGGTTTGGCCGAGATAACGTTGACGACGCCGGCGGTGGCGTTGCGGCCGTAGAGTGTCCCCTGCGGCCCGCGCAGGACCTCCACCCGCTGCAGGTCGTAGAACTCCTGCTCGAAGAAGTGATTGCGGATGAACGGTGTGTTGTTGAACGCCACCGATACGGCTGGGTCCGTCGTCGCCGAGATGGCCTGCGTGCCGATGCCGCGAATCTGGATCGAATACGAACTGAAGTTCGTCTTCGTGAAGGTCATGTTCGGGACCTGAGTGATCAGGTCCGGGCCGCCGGCAATCTGCTGTCGAGTCAGATCTTCCTGCGTAAACGCCGAGATCGCGATCGGCACATCCTGAATGTCCTCCTCGCGCTTCTGTGCCGTGACGATGAGAGCTTCGACTGTTCCGTCAGCGCCGTCGTTCGCGCTTCCGGACTGGGGGGCTTCGAGCGCGTAGGCGTCTCCCTGGCGCTTCACGCTCAGGCCCGCCGCGTCGGCCACCATGCGGATCGCCTCGTCGCGGGCGTATTCGCCCTTGATGGCCGGCAGGCTGCGGCCGCTGACCAAGCCAAAGGGGTAGAAGATCTGGACGTCGGCCTGGGTCGCCAGCGTGTTCAGGCCCGTCGAGGCCGGGCCGGCGGGGATGTCCAGCACCACCATCTGCTGACGGGACGCCGCCGCCTCTTGCGCCATCGCCGCTCCGGCCGGCAACGCGGCGGCGCCCAGAGTGGCAAGGATGCTCGCGCTGAGCAGTCGTGACTTGAGCCGCATCTTCGTATTCCCCCCGTCTTCGCCCGCCTTCATCGGCAGGTGCTGCCCGGTAAGGAGAGCGAGGGCGGAAAATCCGCTATTCGACGCGCGAACTTTTTTCGTCACCCCGCGGTCGGGGCAAAGAGCACGATATCGCCGTCGTCCTCGACCTGCATAGTAAGGCCGAGCGACGGGGCGGCGGTGCGGGCAAAAGTCTCCACCTCCGAGGTGCGGAAGACGCCGCCGACCTGGGCCGACGCGGCCGCGCCGGAGACGACCAGCTTGCGCTCGTTGTAGCGGTTGAACTCGGCCGCGGCCTCGCCGAGCGTCTGGCCTTCGAGCATGATGCGCCCGTCGGTCCAGGCGAGCCGCCGCTGGATCTCGACGGCGGTGACCGGACGGACTTGCGCGGCGTCCGTGACGGCCGCCTGCTGCATGGCGCCGACCAGCTGCGCCGCATGACGGCCGGGCGGCTCGAGGCTGACGACGCCTTCGGTGACGGTGACGCGGACGGGTGTCCGCGCCTCTGCCCGCACGGTGAAGGCGGTGCCGACGGCGGTAACGCTGGCCCCGGCCGCGTGGACGACGAACGGCCGCGTGCGGTCCTTGGCGACGATGAAGTGGCCTTCCCCGCGGCTCAGCCACAGCTCCCGCCGCTCGCCGGAGTAATCGACCCGCAGCACGCTGTTGGTGTTCAGCGCCACCATCGAGCCGTCACGCAGGGTGACGCGGCGCATCTCGCCGACGTCGGTGCGATAGGTGCGCGGCGCCTGCCAGGCCCA
>CAMLRH010000265.1 GCA_946482375.1 uncultured Caulobacteraceae bacterium
GCAGAAGGTCCCCTACCTCGCCAACCTGCAATGGATTTCGCTGGCGACGGCGCTGAAGCTCCCCGCCACCGCCGTGCCCGCGGGTCCGACCCACAACGGCCTTCCGGTCGGCGCCCAGCTGATCGGGCCGCTCGGCGCCGACGAGCGGGTCATCGCCATCGCCGAGGGCATCGAGCAGGCGCTTGGCGGCCTCTATGTTCCCCCACCCCCAACGACGCTGTGAGCGCGCGACCTTCCGGCGTGAACCGCGTTATCGCCCCCGAGAATGAGCGAAGCCGCCGCCACTGAACCCCGCAGGACAGCCGTTCTGCGTTCGCCTGTGATGCAGGCGGGCGCGGAGGCGACGGCCTTCGCCATGATGGCGTTCGCGGCCTCGGTCTGGGTGCTCAACATCCAGCGCGAGGAGGTGGCGCGGGGCTTCGCCGAGGACTGGCTGCGGTCGCAGGGCGTCGAGTCCAGCTTCGAGATCGAATCCATCGACGCCGGCGCTTTCGTCGGGTCGATGCGGGTCGGACCGCGCAGCAATCCAACGTTCGTCGCCGACCGCGTGGAGGTCGCCTACGACCTCACCACGCCCTGGGCGGGCGGGCCGTTCAAGCTCGGCGTCCGCGCGATCCGGGTGGTAAAGCCAAGACTGCGGGTCACCTTCGACGGGCAGAAGTTCTCGGCCGGCCAGCTCGATCCGCTGATCCGCGACTTCCTCGCCCGCCCGAAGACCACGGAGCCCGGCCCGGCGGTGCTGATCGAGGACTCGCTGACCACGGTGATCACGCGCAACGGCCATGTCCGGGTCACCGGCGACGCCGCGCTCGACGACGGCAAGCTGCTGCGCTTCGACGGGCGCCTGCTGCCGACGACGCTGAAGGGCGAGGATTTCACCGTCGCTTCCTCGGGCGGGTCGCTGAAGCTGCGCAAGGTCCGCGAGGCCATCGACACCGACCTGCGGCTCGATATCAGCGACCTGAAGACCGCCAGTCTCGACCTCGATGGCGGCCAGGCGGCCATAGCGGGCTCGATCCCCTATCCCGACCCCGCAACCCAGACGGCCGGCGGCAACGCCCGGCTGCGCGCGGCCATCAGCGCCGACCGGTTGAAATCGGGCGAGGCGGACGCCCGGCGTCTCGCGGCTAGCGCCACGCTCAACGGCGTGTTGGCGGGCAGCCCCGCCAACGCCGTTTTCAACGGCCGCGTGAACGGCTCGGCCAGCGTCGCGGCGCTGAACGCTGGCGAGGTGAAGGCCAGCGGCCTGCGCGCCATCTACGCCAGCAACAACGCCACGCTGGGCCGCGCCGCGTCGGCCTTCCCGTTCACGGCGCGGCTGAACGCGCGGAGCCTCGAGGCCCAGGGCTACGTCCTCAACGTCGCCGTCGTGGACGCCAACGGCCGCTTCCGGGCGGGCAAGGACGGCTATCTGCTCACCGCCGACGGCTCGGCGCGGGGTTCGAGCGGCCTGCCCGCCGTCCGCGCCCGACGCATCGCCGCGGCCGTGCCGATGATTTCCGGCGATGCTGGGCAACAGCGGGCCATCGCCGACTTCCTGCAAAGCTTCGAGGCCCGCGCCTCACGGATCAACCTCACCGCCCGCAACGGCGACGTCGAGGTGGCGCTGACCGGCCCGGTGACGTTGCGCTCGCGGTCGGGGGGCGAAGCCATCCTGACCCCCCGCGATCGTTTCGCGCTGCTGGGGGGCAAGCCGGGCGGGTTCGACGTGGCGCTGAAAGGCGGTGGGTTGCCGGACCTCCAGGCCAGCGTTTCGTCGTGGTCCTATCGGCCCGGGGCCATCGACGCGCGGCTGGCGTTCAAGGGCGCGCTCAACGCACCACCGGCCGAGAGGGCGGTTGTCGACGCGGAGGGCGTCCTGGCCATCCGGGGGCGGCGGACGACCTTCACCCTGACCCGCTGCGCCACCGCGCGGGCCGAGCTGGTGGACTTCGGCGAGGTCGACCTCACCAACGCCAGCGCCACAGTCTGCCCGACCGGCCAGCCGCTGGTGGTGGCAAATGGCGGCAGCTGGCAGCTGCGCGGGCGGTTCGAGAAGGGCCAGGCCGAGATCCCGATCTGGGAAGTCGCGGGCGCGGATGCGTCGGGCGCTTTCGACGTCGGCGGCAGCGGCGACATGGACCGAGCGCAGATCGACCTGGCCGCGCTGCGCCTCTCCGACACCGCCGAGGCGGTCCGCTTCAACCCTGTGCGGGCAAGCGGCGGGGCGACGCTGGCCACGGGCGTCTGGCAGGGCGCTTTCCCGATCACCAGCGACGATCTCGATCCGGTGGGGACCTTCCACCTGACGCACAACGTCGCCTCCGGTGTGGGCGAAGGCCGTATCGACGCCGCCAACCTGGTCTTTGCCAAGGAAGGCCTGCAGCCGGTGGAAGTGCTGCCGGTCGCAGAGATCATCCGCGACGCAGAGGGGCAGGCGCAGTTCACCGGCGTGCTGAACTGGGGGCCGGACGGCGTCACCAGCTCCGGCGCGCTGGCCGTGCCGGCGCTGAACTTCCAGAGCCCGGCCGGCAAGGTCACCGGCCTGACCACCGCCATCCAGTTCGCCAGCCTGGCGCCGCTCGTCACCGCGCCAGACCAGACGGTCACCATCCAGCGGCTCGACGCCATCACGCCGCTGGAGAGCATCCAGGCCCAGTTCGACCTAGCGGCCGAGACCGCCAGCATAGACACCGCTATGGCGACGCTGGCGGACGGCCAGATCCACCTCGAGCCGCTGACCGTGCCGCTGGCCAGAGACCAGACCATCGCTGGCGTGCTCAACCTCAGCCGCATCGACATCGGCAAGCTGGTCGCCGACACCAGCCTCGCCGACCGCATCAAGGTCGACGCCATTGTCGACGGGCGCCTGCCGTTCGAGATGGGACCGCAGGGCATACGCTTCCGCGAGGGCCGCCTGCACGCCGTCCAGCCCGGGCGCATCTCGATCAGCCGCACGGTGCTCTCGAACGTCGACACCGGCGCGTCCGAGGCCAATCCGATGGACGCCACCCAGCCGCAGGAGGAGTTCAACGCGGTGCAGGACTTCGCCTATCAGGCGATGGAGAACCTTCACTTCGATGTGCTGGAAGCGGAGCTGAACAGCCTCGACAGGGGGCGCCTCGGCGTCCTGTTCAAGATTCAGGGCCACCACGACCCGGCGGTCGCCGAGGAAGCCCGCATCAGCATCCAGGAGGCCATGCAGGGCACGGCCTTCAACCGCCGCATCCCGCTGCCCAAGGGCACGCCGGTGAACCTGACCCTCGACACGTCGCTGAACTTCGACGAGCTTCTCGCTGCCTGGCGCCGGGGCTGGAAAGATGCGGCGGAACCGTAAGCTTGTGCGTTCAGACCCCGTTCAGCCGCCTCACGGTGGTATGCGGACGACCAGGAGACGAAATCTATGACCAAACGCGGACTCATCGCCGCCATGGCCGCCGGGATAACCGCCGTGTCGATCGGCGCCTGCACGCCGACCGTGCGGGTGAAGGTGGACCCGATCAACATCTACGCGAAGCTGGACGCGGACGTCCGCGTGCGCCTGGACAAGGAAGTCCAGGAGCTGATCCAGCAGAACCCCAACCTCTTCTAAGGAGCCCCATGATGCGCAAGACCCTGTTCGCCATCGCCGCGGGCCTCAGCCTCCTGGCCGCCGGCGCCGCGTTGGCCCAGACCTCCGCCCAGAAGGCCGCTGTCGACACCGCGAAGTCCGCCGGCGTCGTCGGCGAGATGGGCGACGGCTACCTCGGCTTCGTGACCACGAGCGCCGACGCCTCGCTGAAGACTTCCGTAACCGCCATCAACACCGGCCGCGCGGCCGCCTACGCCGACACCGCCGCCAAAACGGGCGTCACGGCCGAAGCCGCCGGTCAGGCCACCGCCCGCCAGCTCTACGACCGCATCCCCGCGGGGCAGTGGTACAAGCCGCTCGGCGGCAGCTGGACGCGGAAATAATCAGCCGCCTCTGGCGACAAACCAGCCGTTGAGGAACCGCTCGCCTGCCTTGCCGTAGGCGAGCGGTTTTCCTT
>CAMLRH010000266.1 GCA_946482375.1 uncultured Caulobacteraceae bacterium
GACGACGCCCGACGCCTGACATTGGTGCGCGGCCAGGCGCGGTTCGACGTCGCCCACGACGTCTCGCGCCCCTTCAGCGTCCGCGCTCGCGACCGCACCGTCGTGGCGACCGGCACCGCCTTCAACATCGACATCTTCGAGCGTCAGGCCCGCGTCACGCTGATCGAGGGCCGTGTGCTGGTGATGCCGGCCGCGCGTCAGATCGGGCCTATTCCCGTTCAGCGCCCGACGCCCGCGAAGGCCGTCGAGCTGCATCCCGGCCAGGCGCTGGTCGCGGGTGCGGACCGCCCGCCGCAACTGATCGCTTCGGTCGACCTTCAGCAGGCCACCGCCTGGCAGCAGGGCAAGCTGATGTTCGACAAGGAGCCGCTGGCCGAGGCCGTGGCGCGGATGAACCGCTATTCCGACCACAAGATTGTCATCGGCGACGCCGAGACGGGCGCCCTGCCGGTCAGCGGCGCCTTCGACGCCGGCAACGTGAAAGGCTTCCTGGAAGCGGTCACATCCTACCTGCCGGTCGACGCTACCGAAGGCTCGAACGGCGTGGTCCTGACCCACGCCGCCGGCCGCGCCTGAAACTTTTTCGCGGCGATTTTTGAGGGTTTTCCCGGCCCCTTCGTAATTCCCGACATGGGGGTACGATGAGAACGCCCCCAACAAGGGGGAGGGGCTCAATGCCGCAAGTTCGTTCAAGCCGCCGGGTTCTGCTGGGAGCGACCGCGCTCGCCGGCGCGCTCACCATGCTGTCGACCACGGCCGCCCGCGCCGAGAACGCGGCGTTCCAGTTCGACCAGCCGGCCCAGCCGCTCGCCTCGGCGCTGCGCGCCTACAGCGCCACCGCCGACCAGGAAATCATGTTCGCCGACGCGCTGGTGTCGGGCCGCAGCGCGCCGGAACTGAAGGGCGCCTACACGGCCGACGGCGCGCTGATGGCGCTGCTGGACGGCACGGGCCTGACCGTCCGCCGCACGGGCTCGGGCGTCCTCCTCGTCGAAAGGATCACCGCCGACCCCCAGTCCGGCAGCGCCGCGGGGGACGGCGCGGGGACCGTTGATACGCTGGTCGTCACCGCGCAGAAGCGCGAGGAAGACATCCAGGACGTGCCGATTGCGATCAGCGCGTTTTCGCAGGAAGCCCTTGAACGCTCGCAAGTCGCCGGTGGTCCGGACCTGATCACCCAGGTCCCGAACATGAGCTTCACGAAGACGAACTTCAGCTCGTATTCGATCCAGCTCCGCGGCATCGGCACCCAGGCGATTTCCGCTACTGTCGACCCAGCCGTTGCGGTTGCCTTCAACAACACGCCGTTTATCCGCAACCGCTTCTTCGAGCAGGAATTCTATGACCTCCAGCGGGTCGAGGTTCTGCGCGGCCCGCAGGGCACGCTCTATGGCCGCAACGCCACGGCCGGCGTCGTCAACCTGATTTCGCAAAAGCCGAAGCTCGACGCGTACGAAGCAAAGATTTCTGGCGACATCGCCAACTACAACTCCACGCGCCTTGAAGGCATGGTCAACATCTCGCTGGCTGAAGACGTTGCGGCGCTCCGCATCGCCGGCGCCTGGACCAAGCGCGAGGGATACTCGGTCAACGAGCTGTCGGGTGAGCCTATCGACGGCCGCGACCTTTGGTCCACGCGCGTCAGCCTGCGCTTTGCCCCAAACGACCGCCTCGACGCCAACCTGATCTGGGAACATTTCGAGGAAAACGACGACCGTATCCGTTCGGGCAAGCAACTGTGCAAGACCGACGTCGTGACGGAAGTGGCGGGGTTCGCGGTCCCCAATTTCTACCAGGGGCTGCCGGAATACGGTCAAAGCGCGATCTGGTCGGGCGTACAGGCCAGCTTCAGTCAGGGCTGCTTGCCTGAGTCCTTGTATTCCCCTGACTCCTTTCAGAAAACCAACTCGATAGCGCTGCCCTATTTCATCCCGCTTAGCGCTGTCGGTTTGCCGATCGCGCAGTATCCGTTCGGTCACCCGCTCCAGGGCACGCCCGTTGACCCTTACGCCAGTCGCACCCAGTCAACCGACCTGCGCGTCATCGAGGCGGCGGTTGACCCGGCCTACCGCGCCAAGACGGATGTGGTCGAATTGCAGTTCGCCTATGACCTGAACGATACGCTGACCGTCAGCTCCGAAACATCCTGGGGCTCCGACTTCATCTTCTCGACCCAGGACTACAACCGGTTCGCCGGCGCGCCGAACGCGTGGCGGACGACAGGCGGCGGAGCGACGAAGTTCGTCGATCGAGAAATCCTCAGTCCCGAGGGCGTTTTCTGTGACCCGCAGATCGGTTGTTCAGACCGCTTGACAGCGATGGACCTGTCAACGGCGCAGTCGCAGCAATTCAGCCAGGAGCTTCGGCTCGCGTCCGACTTTGATAGCCCGTTCAACTTCAGTCTCGGCGCCAACTTCCTGCGCTACGATACGGAAGACAAATATTATGTCTTCATCAATTCTCTCACGATGATGTCGGCCTATGCTACCGATGGGGCTATCCCGTCTGTCGACGATTCCATCTATGTGCCTGGCGTAACCGACAACCGCGACTGCCTGACAGACGGCATGGCTCCGCCCGACTACACGCAGGTACAGCCGATCTTGAAGTGCACCTACATCGACCCTAACCCGGTCGACAGCCTCAACGATTTAGGTCACAACTATTTCCTCAGTCGCAACCCTTACAAGCTGATCTCCTACGCCGTTTTCGGCGAGGCATACTATAATCTCGCCGAAAACCTTAAGATCACCGCCGGCTTGCGCTGGACGGTGGACAAAAAGGAAGCGCCAGTTATCCCCAGCTGGCTGTTCGCGGCGAACACGGCTGGCCACCCCGTGGTGGAGACCGTCCGACAGGAGTGGCGCGAACCCACGGGCCGTCTGGCCATTGACTGGAAACCCGATCTCGCCTTCACGGACCAGACGCTCGTCTATGCGTCCTACGCACACGGTTACAAAGCGGGCGGAATGAACCCGCCGCCGTATGGCAAGGCGATCTACGAAATCGACGGCGGCTCGGAGGAGGTCACCAACCGACTCGCGGCGTCTTCCGCCTTGCACCCACAGACGTTCGATCCGGAATTTGTCGACGCCTTTGAGCTTGGGGCCAAGAACACCCTGCTGGACGGGGCGCTGACTCTGAACCTCGCTGCCTTCTACTACGATTACACGGGTTATCAGCTGTCCCAGATCGTCAACCGGTCGGCGGTGACCGACAACTTCGACACCGACGTCTGGGGCTTGGAACTGGAGGCCGACTGGCGGCCGGTTGAAAACCTGCGTCTGGGTCTGAAGCTCGGCTACCAGAAGACGAAGGTCGCCGATGGCGAGCAGGCCATCGACGTGATGGACCGCACGGCCGGCCACGAAGGTTGGGTGCTCAACAAGCCCTTCCCCGCCATCCCCTCCAATTGCGTGCTGCCGGAATGGCTCTTCGTCGGCAACCCACAGGGCTACGGTGGGTCGCCGAACACCAATCCCTGGCTCGTCAACCTCGGCGGCAAGGGCGGCGGCGGCGCGGGAGGGTGCGAGATCGTCTACCTTCTGGGCCGCGATCCTGCCACAGGTGCTGCATACACGCCGTTCCCGTACGCGGCGCCTGGCTCTCAACCCGGCGATTTCTTCCGCGAGGGAACCGACTATACCGCCTGGAGCACAGACCTTGCCGACTACCCTTGCCTGACGGCGGTTCCGACGAATGCCTACCCGGGCGTCGATCCCGAATGCCTTGCGGCCATGTCCAACAATGGCGAGGGCTTCTTCAAGGACCTTGGCGGGAACGAACTTCCTAACGCACCGAACTACACCGCGACCATCACGGCCGACTACACCGTGCCTCTGCCGTCCGATTGGCTGATGACGCTCCACACTGACCTCTACTACCAGTCGGAGTCGTGGACGCGGATCTTCAACACAGAGGGCTACGACAAGCTCAAGGCCTACACCAACGTCAACCTGGCCGCGATCTTCACCAACGAAGACGCCGGCTGGAAGGTGA
>CAMLRH010000267.1 GCA_946482375.1 uncultured Caulobacteraceae bacterium
AGCCCATGCGGTTGATGACCGCCTGGTCTTCGGTCAGCCGGAACAGGCGCGGGCGCGGATTGCCCGCCTGCGGTTTCGGCGTGACCGTGCCGCATTCCACGAAGCCGAGACCGGCGGCCAGCATGGCGTCGGGCGCCTCGGCGTTCTTGTCGAAGCCGGCGGCGAGACCCACGCAGTTGGGAAGCTTCAGTCCGGCGATCTCGACCGCCAGGGATGGGTCGTCGGCGCCGAAGTCACGCGGTCCGAGTCCCGCCTTCAGCGCCCGGATGGTCAGCCGGTGCGCGTCCTCGGGGTCGAGGCGGTGAAGCGCGCGGGTGGCGAGGGTGTGCAACGCGCTCAATCGCTCCCGCTGCCTCCGTGATCGGCGGCGTAGAAGACGCCGTCGTAGGCGGCGCGTCCGTTCGCATCGACGACGAAGGCCACGGCCGTGGCGGTGGGAAAGCGCGAGGCGACCTTGCCCAGCACCGCCGAGCCCGCCCCGCCCTCGCGCAGCAGCCCGACCGCGAGCTCATGAATGCCGGGGTTGTGGCCGACGACCATCACCGTTCCCGCCGACACGCCCTCCAGCGCGTCGAGGATTTCCATGGGGCTGGCGTTGTAGAGCGTCCTGGTCGTCTGGGTCCGGGCGCGGGGAAAAGACCCGCGCATCGCTTCCCAGGTGTCGACCGTCCGCTGGGCGGCCGAAACCAGCGCCAGCGAGGGGCTCAGCCCGTCCTTGGCCAGCGCCTGCGCCACCACCGCCGCGTCGCCCTTGCCGGCGTCGGTCAGCGCCCGGTCAAAGTCCTCGCCGCTGGCGCTTCGCCGCTCGGCCTTGGCATGCCGCATGAGGATCAGCCGGTCCATGCTAACGCTCTTAGCCTTGCCCGCTGTTGACAGGAAGGCGCCGCGGCGGTCCAAGGCGGCCATGAGCGGGGACGGCGCGGCCATCGCCATCGAAGAGAACGGCGGAACCTGGGCGTTCGGGCCGAAGCAGCCGCTCGTCCTCGATTCCGGCCTGAAGATCGAAGGGCTGGAGGTCGCCTACAAGACTTACGGCGTCCTCAACGCGGATCGCTCCAACGCCGTGCTGGTCTGCCACGCGCTGACCGGCGACCAGTATGTGGCCTCGCCGCATCCGGTGACCGGCAAGCCGGGGTGGTGGAACCGGGTGGTCGGGCCGGGCCTGCCCCTCGACCCGACGAAGTACTTCATCATCTGCCCCAACGTCGTCGGTGGCTGCATGGGGACGACGGGGCCGAGCTCGATCAACCCGGCGACGGGCAAGCCGTGGGGCCTCTCCTTCCCGGTCATCACCATCGCCGACATGGTTCGCGCGCAGGCCATGCTGGTCGAGGCGCTGGACATCGAGACGCTGTTCTGCGTCGTCGGCGGCTCCATGGGCGGCATGCAGGTGCTGCAGTGGGCGGCCGACTATCCGGAGAAGGTGTTCAGCGCGCTGGTGATTGCGTCAGCCGCCCGCCACTCGGCCCAGAACATCGCCCTGCACGAGGTCGGCCGCCAGGCGATCATGGCCGACCCGGACTGGAAGGACGGCGACTACGCGACCACCAGGAAGCGCCCCGAAAAGGGCCTCGCGGTCGCGCGCATGGCCGCGCACATCACCTACCTCTCGGAAGCCGCCCTGCAGCGCAAGTTCGGCCGCGAACTGCAACGCGACGGCCTGTCGTGGGGCTTCGACGCCGACTTCCAGGTGGAAAGCTACCTGCGCCACCAGGGGACCAGCTTCGTCGACCGCTTCGACGCCAACAGCTACCTCTACATCACGCGCGCGATGGACTACTTCGACCTCGCCGCGGCGCATGGCGGGGTGCTCGCCAACGCCTTCACGAAGGCGCGGGACGTGCGCTTCTGCGTGCTCTCCTTCACCTCCGACTGGCTCTATCCGACACCCGAGAACCGCCATGTCGTTCGCGCCCTGCTGGCCGCCGGCGCGCGCGCCAGCTTCGTCGAGATCGAGAGCGACAAGGGCCACGACGCCTTCCTGCTGGACGAGCCGGAAATGGCGTCGGTCATCACCGGGTTCTTGCAGTCAACGGCCGCGGCCAGGGGGTTGAAATGATACC
This sequence comes from uncultured Caulobacteraceae bacterium, assembly GCA_946482375.1. The sequence goes on from CAMLRH010000267.1 coordinate 2,064, forward strand.
CCCCGCCGTCATCCCGGCCGAAGCGGAGCGTAGAGCCGGGACCCAGTGCCGGCGCACGGCTCCCCTGGGTCCCGGATCGGCCTTGCAGGCCGTCCGGGATGACGGGGGTTTGGCGTGGTGAGAGAAGATTTCCGGGAAATTCTGCGCCTCGTGCGCCCGGGTTCGCGGGTGCTCGACGTCGGCTGCGGCGAGGGCGATCTGCTGGAGCTGCTGGTGCGGGAAAAGCAGGTGGACGGGCGGGGGCTTGAGCTGGAGGCGGCCAACGTCTCGACCTGCCTCGCGCGCGGGCTGACGGTCGTGCAGGGCGACGCCGACCGCGACCTCGACCACTTCCCGGCCAAGGCCTTCGACTATGCGGTGCTGTCGCAGACGCTGCAGGCGACCCGCAACCCGCGCCATGTCCTGAACGAGCTGCTGCGCATCGCCGACAAGGCGGTGGTGTCGTTCCCCAACTTCGGCCACTGGCGCGTGCGGCTCGGCCTGCTGATCGACGGCCGCATGCCCGAGACCAAGGCCCTGCCGGAGCCGTGGTGGTCGACGCCGAACATCCACCTCTGCACGCTCGCCGACTTCAACGCGCTCTGCGAAGACCTCGGCCTGCGCGTCGAGGCCTGCGCGGCGCTCGCGGGCAGCCGCCCCGCCCGGCCCATCGACCCCGCCAGGCCGATCGAGAACCTCCGCGCCGAGACGGTGCTGTTCTTCCTCAGCCGCCGCGAAGCCGAACCCACGGAACCTCCAGCCCCGAGCGGCGATCTATTCGGCGGATGAAGCTCCGCCTGATGACCTACAACGTCCATCGCTGCGTGGGCGTCGACCGGGACCTCAATGTCGAACGGGTGGCGGCGGTGATCGCGGCGGCCCGGCCCGACATCGTGGCCTTGCAGGAGCTCGACGTCGGCCGGATGCGGACCCGGGGCGTCGACCAGGCCCATGCGCTCGCCGAGATGCTCGGCATGCGTTCGCGCTTCCACCCGGCCATGCATGTCGAGGAGGAGCTGTACGGCGACGCCATCCTGACCGCCCTGCCCGAGCGGCTGGTGCGGGCGGCGCCGCTGCCGACCTACCCGCGCATCCGGGGGCTGGAGCCGCGCGGCGCGCTGTGGGTGGCCATCGACCTCGGCGGCGGGGTCGAGCTGCAGGTCATCAACACCCACCTCGGCCTCGTGCCGCGTGAACAGCAGCTGCAGGTCCAGGCCCTGCTCGGCGAGACGTGGATGATGTCCGAGGGCTTCACCGCGCCGGCCATCCTGCTTGGCGACTTCAACGCGACGCCGTTCTCGCAGACCTACCGCATGCTCCATACGGCGCTGCGCGACGCCCAGGCGGGGCGCAGGGTTCCGCCGACCTCGACCTTCCCGTCGCGGTTTCCCTTCATGCGCATCGACCACGTCTTTCTGGCCGGCGACATCGAGGTGACGGATATCTTCTCGCCCTACGACGCCCGGGCGCGGGTGGCGTCCGACCACCTGCCGCTGGTCGTGGACATCGACGTCAAGGTTCCGGCGGCAGCTGAACCCGCGGCAGCAGGCGCTTGATATCCCGCCTGATGTGACGCCGCCGCACCCACGGCCGCCAGGCGTCGTCGGTGCGCAAGGGGTCGCCCAGCGCGCGGTTGGCGACGAAGCGGGCGAAGCCCTTCACCTCCTCCTTGAGCATCGGGCGCAGGCGCCGGGCCGGGCCGGTGTCGAGCGCGTCGATGGCCTTGCCGATGGAGCCGTGCTCATGGATCGCGGCCACCACGTCCTCCGGCTCGCGGCCGAGGAAGTGGGCGATCTCGCGGTGGCGGAAGGCGCGGATGGATAGCCGCGTCTCTTCGTCGGTGGCCTCGACGGCCACGTCCAGCTCCGAGTCCAGGCCGGTGGAGCGGTTGTTCAGGTTGGTCGAGCCGACCTTCAGCAGCCAGTCGTCGACGATCAGCACCTTGGC
>CAMLRH010000268.1 GCA_946482375.1 uncultured Caulobacteraceae bacterium
GCCGCCCCGAGTGAAGCCGGGTTCGAAGGGGACCGAAGCCGGGTTAGAAGCCCTTCCTGACGCTCAGCCCGATCAGGCGTGGGTCGAGCACGAAAACGTTGGTCGTCAACGCCGTATCGTCGGAGTTCAGGAACGCGTCGGTGATCGGCGTCTTGTCGAGGACGTTCTTCACGTAGAACTCGGCCCTCAGGTCGTGCTCGGGAATATCCAGCCAGACCGAGAGGTTCAGGTTGTACCAACCGTGCAGCTTGTCATACGGATCGAAGTTGTAGACCCGCGCCCACGACTGCGATTGCCAGTATGCGTCAGCGCGGAAGGTGACCTTCCAGGCCTCGCTCGGTTCGATCGAGTACTGGGCGCCCACGTTGGCGGTCCAGTGCGGCGAGTTCGGCAACTCGTTACCCGACAGGTCTTTCCTGAAGCCGGCGCCCCCGTTGATGTTGGGGAAACCGTTCGTCCCGTCGTAGATCAGCGGGGTGTAGGCCTCCCCAGTGGCCGGATCTATGGGCGAGAAGGCGGCGTCAGCGGTGCCGACGAAGCCAGCGATGCCGCCGCACAGGTACATGTAGCCGTGCAGGCCATAGTTCTGGGCCCAGGCCGGGTTTTCCGATGACGTTACCTGCACCCAGTCCGTGACGACGTCCTTGGGGACGATGCAGTTGGACGGAAGCTGGAACCAGGACTTGGCGACCACGAAGTCGTCGTTGCCGGCGGTGCGGTCCATGATGTCGATGGAGGATTCACCGTCCCCGATCCTGGTGTCCAGATAGCCGAGATTGGCGATCATCTGGAAGTTGCGGGAAGGCGCGAACCGCGTCTCGAATTCCAGCCCCCACACCGTCGCATCGAAGTTCTCGTTCACCGCGGAGCGGTCTCGGATCTGCGAGACCTGATAATCCTTGTAGTCGTAGAAGAACGCACCGGTGTTGAAGGTGAGTGCGCCCCCGAGCAGCGTATTCTTCGAGCCGACCTCCAGGGCATCGACGAACTCAGGCTCGAAAGTCCGCTCATACTCGACGGAAGTAAGATTGAGCACGGGAAGTGCGCCCATGCCCAGGAACAGATTGACCAAAAACGGCACAAACTCACCGCCTGGAGCCGCGCCAAACAACTCGGCCTGATCCAGATAGTCCTGTTCGGTCGCAAAGCCAGGCGTGGGCGGATTGGCCCCGCCGCCCTTATAGCCGCGCGAATAGAACACGTAGAGCATGGTTTCGTCGGTGAACGGCAACGCCGTCTTCCAGTCGACGCCAAGGCGACCCGTCCACTCGCGCCATTTCTGCTCGATGGCCGGGTCTTCGGGGTAGCCGTAGTTGACCGCGCCGCCCGACAGGAAGCCCTTCGACATCAGCATCTGGCTCTTCACCGGAACGAAGTGCTTCTTGTCGTAGGTATAGCGCACCCCGGCGGTGACCTTCAGGGCCTCCGTCGCGTTCCAGTAGAGTTCACCGAAGGCGGCGCCGGACTTAAGTTTATAGGGGTTCTTGCTTCGGAAGTAGTTATGCCCCTCGCCGTTTATGCTCTCAATCGGGTTGGGGTCGATGTAGGGGCAGATCGACAGCGGATCGAGAATATCGACCCAGGTGTTCGAGCCGGTGAAGCCGCCGCCGAAACCGCACCGCGTGGGATCGACGTAGCCGAAGGCGGGCTCGTCGTCCGGAACGGTGTTGAAGGGCGGCTGCAGGGCGTAGGCGGTCGCCAGGTTGGCGAAGACGTAATAGTCCACCAGGACGTCAAAGCGCGTGTAGTTGGCGCCGGCGCTGAAGTTCAGCGGCCCGTCGTAGTTCGACTGCAGCCTGAATTCCTGGGTGAACTGCTCGGCGGAGCCTTGCGAGATATCAAAGCTGACCAGGCGATCGGAACAGCCGAGCTGAGGATCGCAGAACACGCCGGGCGTGCCGACCGGGCTTCCCTCCGGCCGGGGGGCCAGCATCCGCCACGGGCTGATCCCCTCGTGGAACCACTCCGGGAAATACCCCCAGTCGCGAGTATCGTTGAAGATCGGCTGGGTATTGAACCGGTTGAAATCCTGGAAGGAATAGACACTGTCCTTGTTATAGGCGGTCTGCGAATAGAAGGTCAGCGAGTCCGAAAGGTCGAGCTCCAGGTTAAGCTGAACAACGTCTGCCTTGGCGCGATAGACTGGATCGCGGATCGACTCGATGGTCCGCAAGTCGGTCGACTGGCGCGCGCTGGCATAAGGGTCGCGCAGCCCAAGCAGGCCTGTGCCCCGGCCGGTGACAGGATCCACGCCGATCTGGAACAGCGCTCCCGGACAGCCCTCGCCGCAGTCGGAGCTGAGCGCGATCATGCCAAACACCAACGGCAGCGCCAGGCCGTTCGGCGTACCGAAGGCGGCGTCATCGTACATGTTGCCCGGCAGGCATCCCTGGCTGAACGTGGCGGGGCGCATCACCGCCTCCCAGTCGTCGGCGCGCCCATCGTCGCGCCACAGCTGGATGCCGTTGATCTCGGTCAGGCCCGCGTCGCGATGGCACAGTTGCTTGCCGGTCCGTGAGCGGTTGTCGTCTTCCTCGAAGTGCTCCCAGACCAGGTTGCCCCGGATACGTTCCGTGGGTTCAAAACCGACGGTCAGGCGTGCCGACCACAAGTCACGGCCGTTCACGTCGTTCCCAGTAAGGGCATTGAAGTCGTAGCCTTGGCGCTGCGTCATCGACCCGGCAAGCCGGATCGCGAGCCTGTCATCGACGATGGGGATGTTGAGCATCCCCGAGAGGCGCTTGGACTGGTAGTTGCCGACCTCTCCCTTCACCCACGCGTCGAAGTCGTTCAGATCCGGCCTGGCGGAGATGACATTGATGACGCCGGCCGTGGCGTTGCGGCCGTAGAGGGTGCCTTGCGGGCCGCGCAACACTTCCACGCGCTCGACGTCGAAATACTCCTGCTCGAACAGGCGGTTCTGAAGCAAGGCGATGTTGTTGAAGGAGACCGCCACGCCGGGGTCGGTGGTGGCGGACACCGCCTTCGTGCCGATGCCGCGGATCGAGAAGTTGTACGACGTGAAGTTGTTCTTGGAGAAGCTGACGTTCGGGATCGCCTTCAGCAGGTCGAAGCCCCCCTCGATCTTCTCGGCCTCGAGCCGTTCCTGACTGAAGGCCGAAATGGCGATCGGCACATCCTGGATGTCCTCCTCACGCTTTTGCGCGGTGACAATGAGGGCTTCAACGGTTCCTTCCGCGCTGCTTCCGTCGCCCGCCTGCTCCCCCTGGGTGACAGTCACCGTCGAGGCGCTCGTCGGGGTGAAGGACAGGCCCGAGTCCTGAAGCAGCAGCGCGAGCGCCTCGCGTGGCGTCGCCGCGCCTTCCAGGCCGGAAGTCTGCTTGCCACGCAGGTCGGTCGACGCCGAAATCACCTGCAGATCGGCCTGGTTGGCGTAGGCGATAAGCGCCTCGTCCAGCCGCCCGGGCGCGATCTTGAAGGTGACCGTCTCGTCCAGCCCGGCCGCCGTGGCCGGCGCGGCGATCGCGGCCGTCGCGAGCGCGGTCGCGCCGAAAAGGAATCTCGTCCAGCTCTTCATCTCTTCCCCCCTGCCGCCGCTGACTGCGGCGTTTTCGGTGGGGCTAAGACGAACGGCGGGTACGAAACGGAAATGAGCTACATCCTTGCCGACAGCACGATGACACCGTCCCTGCCCGGTGAGACCCGCAGCGGGAAGGCGGCCGGCAGGCCCTGGGCCCAGTCGCCGGCGGCGTCGAGGCGCACGGTGCCGGTATAGGCCAGCTCGCCGATGGCCGGGTCGCGCAGCACCACCGGATGCTCGGCGTAGCGGTTGACGTCCTCGATCACGCTGCGCAGCGGCTCGCCGCGATATTCGAGGCGGCAACCACGCGCGACCGGGCGGCAGGATCCATAGTCGCAGTAGATCTGGCCACTGCCGCCACCGGCAGCACGCTTGGCAACGCCCGCACCAGCCGCTCCCGGCATGCCCAAGCCATAGGCATTAC
>CAMLRH010000269.1 GCA_946482375.1 uncultured Caulobacteraceae bacterium
GCACGCCCGACAGGCCGGTCAGCGCGTCCTCGAGGATGCGGGTGACCTGGGTCTCAACCTCGGCCGGCGCGGCGCCCGGCTGTCCGGCCGAGACCACCACCATCGGGAAGTCGATGTCGGGGAAGTTGTTCACCCGCATGCGCGAGAAGCCGACCAGCCCGGCCAGCGTCAGCACAACGAACAGCAGGATCGTCGGAACCGGGTTGCGGATCGACCAGGATGAGATGTTGCGCAGCATCAGCGCGACACGCGGACGAGGTCGCCGTCGGCCAGGAAGCCGGCGCCCTGCGTCACGACCTGCTCGCCCGCGTTGAGACCGGCGGCGACCTCGACCCGGGTGCCGACCCTGGCGCCCGTCCGCACGGGGCGGAAGCGCACATGGCTGGAGCGATCGAGGATGAAGACGCCGGGCTTGTCGTCGCGGAAGACGATGGAATTTTGCGGCACGGTCAGCGCCGGCTGGGCGCCGGTGGAGATGGAGGCGCGGGCGAACATGCCCGGCTTCATGCCGGAACCGGCCGCCAGCGAGATGCGGGCCAGGCCCACCCGCGTCTGGGAGTCGACCTCCGGTGTCACCACGCGCACGACGCCGGAGGTGGTGATGCCCTCGGCCGTGACCGTCGCCGGCATGCCCGAGCGGACCAGCCTGATCTGCTGCTCCGGAACCTGGGCGGCGAGTTCCAGACGGCCGTCACGGACAAGGCGGAAGAGTTCCTGACCGGCCGGCACGATCTGGCCCTTCACCACGCTGCGCGAGGCGATGAGCCCTGCGACCGGCGCGCGGACCTCGGTCTGGCCGCGGCGGGTGGCGGTCTCGGCGCGAGCGGCCTGGGCGGCCTGGACCTGCGCCTCGGCGGTGCGCTGCTCGGCGATGCGGGCGTCAAGCGCGGCCTGGGCGAGAAAGCCCTTCTCGCGCAGTTCCTTGGCGCGGCTCAGGTTGGCGGCGGCCTGGGCGAGCGTCGCCTTGGCGCTGGCGACCTGGGCGTCCTGCTGCTTCAGCTGGCTCGACAGCACCGCGTCGTTCAGCTTCACCAGCACCTGGCCCTGACGGACGTAGCTGCCCTCGTCGACATAGACCGCCACCGCCGTCAGCCCCCCCGTCTCGGAGCCGACCGGAACCATCTCCCAGGCCTCGACGCTGCCGGACGCTTCGACCGTGCGGGCGAGCGGCTGCATCGCCACGGGCGCCACGCTGACGGTCAGCGCGGGCTTGGGCGGCGCCTTTTCATCATTTCCTCCGCAGGCGACGAGCACAGCGGCGAGGCCGGCGATCAGCCCGGCCCGTATCAAGTTCACCACAAAACTCTCCAGTCTCGCGCGCGCCTGCAGCGCTTGGGGGGTTCTACCTATGCGTGATGGTTGGTTTCGCAACCACAAAGGTCGGGCCTTATAGCGTCCTCGCTAGGCGACGCGAATATGCTAGAGGGCGCGACATGACGACACCGCTCGCCCGAATCCGAAATTTCTCCATCGTGGCGCATATTGACCACGGTAAGAGCACGCTTTCCGACCGCCTGATCCAGGAGACCGGGGCGCTGACCGCGCGCGAGATGAAGGAGCAGGTGCTCGATTCGATGGAGATCGAACGCGAGCGCGGCATCACCATCAAGGCCCAGACGGTGCGGCTGACCTACAAGGCCAGGGACGGCGAGACCTATGTCCTCAACCTTATGGACACCCCCGGCCACGTCGACTTCGCCTACGAGGTTTCGCGGTCGCTGGCCGCCTGCGAGGGCTCGATCCTGGTGGTGGACGCCTCGCAAGGCGTTGAGGCCCAGACGCTGGCCAACGTCTACCAGGCCATCGACAACGACCATGAGATCGTCCCCGTCCTCAACAAGATCGACCTGCCCGCCGCCGAGCCGGACCGCGTCCGCAGCCAGATCGAGGACGTCATCGGCATCGACGCCTCCGACGCCGTGCTGTGCAGCGCCAAGACCGGCGAGGGCATCGCCGACGTGCTGGAGGCCATCGTCACCCGCCTGCCGGCCCCCAAGGGTGACCCCGCCGCCCCGCTGAAGGCGCTGCTGGTCGACGCCTGGTACGACGCCTATCTCGGTGTCATCGTGCTGGTCCGCATTGTCGACGGACACCTCAAGACCGGCATGCGGGTGAAGATGATGCAGGCGGGCTCGACCCACCTCGTCGACCGTGTCGGCGTCTTCAAGCCCAAGAACACCCCGGTCGAAGCGCTCGGCCCCGGCGAGATCGGATTCTTCACCGCCCAGATCAAGGAAGTGGCCGACGCCGCCGTCGGCGACACCATCACCGACGAGAAGAAGCCCACCGCCGCCGCCCTACCCGGCTTCCGCGAAGTGCAGCCGGTCGTCTTCTGCGGCCTCTTCCCGGTCGACGCCGCAGACTTCGAAGACCTGCGCGCCGCCATTGGCCGCCTGCGCCTGAACGACGCCTCCTTCACCTACGAGATGGAGACGAGCGCGGCGCTCGGCTTCGGCTTCCGCTGCGGGTTCCTGGGGTTGCTCCACCTGGAGATCATCCAGGAGCGGCTGTCGCGGGAGTTCGACCTCGACCTGATCGCCACGGCCCCGTCGGTCGTCTACCGCATCACGCTGACCAACGGCGATGTCGTCGAGCTGCACAACCCGGCCGACATGCCAGACCCGGTGAAGATCGAGGGCATCGCCGAGCCCTGGATCAAGGCCACCATCCTGACCCCCGACGAGTACCTCGGCTCCGTCATCAAGCTCTGCCAGGACCGCCGCGGCGAGCAGCGCGAGCTCAGCTACGTCGGCAGCCGCGCGCTCGTCGTCTACGACCTGCCGCTGAACGAGGTGGTGTTCGACTTCTACGACCGCCTGAAGAGCGTCTCGAAGGGCTACGCCTCCTTCGACTACCAGATCGAGGGCTACCGCGAGGGCGACCTCGTCAAGATGAGCGTGCTGGTCAACGCCGAGCCGGTCGACGCGCTGTCCATGCTCGTCCACCGCGGCCGCGCCGAGACGCGCGGCCGGATGATGGTCGAAAAGATGAAGGAGCTCATCCCGCCGCACATGTTCCAGATCCCCATCCAGGCGGCGATCGGCGGCCGGATCATCGCCCGCGAGACGGTGCGGGCGCTCCGCAAGGACGTGACGGCCAAGTGCTACGGCGGCGACGCCTCCCGCAAGCGCAAGCTCCTCGACAAGCAGAAGGAGGGCAAAAAGCGCATGCGCCAGTTCGGCAAGGTCGAGATCCCGCAGGAGGCCTTCATCGCCGCCCTGAAGATGGACGCCGACTAGCGTCCATCTGGGTCATGCAAAGGAGTGGATGGACGTCGACCAGGTCAGACCAGCCGCCTCTCCAGCCAGGCGTCGGCGCGAACCCAGTGGTGGACCTGCCCGCAGTCGGCGCAGCGGAAGCCATAGCGCGCGCCCTGCGCCTCCAGCTTGGCCTCGCTCATCCGGTGGCCGGTGAAGACGGGCCGCTCGCGCACCGGGCACTGCACGAGAACCCGCGGCGTCAGGCCTCGCATTGCGCCTCCACGGCCGGGTGGCGGCCGATGCTCTCCAGGTCGTTGAGCAGGGCGCTGTAGGCCTCGACGCCTTCGCGGGAGCGCTCGGCTTGCGGGACGGGGAGGGTTTCGCGGGTCAGGCTGTCGAAGACGGCCCAGCCATTCCGCGCTGATCGCGGTTCATATCTTTTCATCCCGCATGATAGCACGTCCGCGCCCGGAAATCTCGGCGGGTCGGCCATTTACCCCTCGCGGGCGCGTCGACGATCCCAAAATAAAATCTTGTATCGTCTGGAAATAGCGGGCATGGTCGCTCCGTCAAATATCGAAATGGCTCGACTGCCATCTAGCTGAGCTGAAGCCCAGTCAAGATCTACCGGCCCTACCGAAAATTTGATCTCGCCGCCTGAATATCCGGGCGTGAGAACTCGTGTCCGGAAGGGAACGAAAAATGCAACAAGGAACCGTGAAGTGGTTCAACGGCCAGAAGGGCTACGGCTTCATCCAGCCTG
>CAMLRH010000270.1 GCA_946482375.1 uncultured Caulobacteraceae bacterium
AGGCCAGGCAGTGCTTTTCCATGCAGAGCTTGGAGGCCGCATAGGGCGTGAACGGGTCGAGCGAGTGGCTCTCGTCGATGGGCAGCGTCTTCAGCTCGCCATAGATGCCGGCCGAGGACGAGGCGACGATCTTGCGCACGCCCGCGTGGCGAGCCGCCTCCAACACCTTCAACGTCCCCATGACGTTGATGTCGCTGTCTTCCAGCGGGTGGTCGATAGAGCGCTTATTGCCGACCGAGGCGGCCAGGTGGAAGACCACCTCGGCGCCCTCGATGGCCTTCGCAACGGCGGCCTCGTCGCGGATGTCGCCCTCGATGAAGCGGGCGCCGTCGAGTTCATCGACGTTCTCGCGGTAGCCCGACAACAGGTTGTCGAGGATCGTCACCTCGTGGCCGTCGGCCAGCAGCTGAGCCGCGATGTTGGAGCCGATGAAGCCGGCGCCGCCGGTGATCAGGGCCTTCATTGCGCACGCTCCATGAACTCGGCCAGCGCCTGGGTGTGGCGCCGGTAATCAAACGACCGCTCGGCCTCGGCCCGCGCCGCCGCCCGCATCGCCGCCCGCTCCTCACGGGAGAAGGCCATGGCGCGCTGCAGGGCTTCCTTCAGCGCCGGCACGGTCCCGTCGCGGCAGACGACGCCCTCGCGCCCTTCGCGGATGTGCTGGCCGAGATCGCTGGTCAGGTTGCAGATCACCGGCGTGCCGACCGCGAGGCTTTCGACCACCTTCGTGGGAAAGCCAGCCCGGGAAGTGCGCGTATCGGGGCGCAGCAGGACGCTGAAGTCCGCCCCCCGCGTCAGTTCCATCGCCTTCTCCTGCGGCACACGGCCAACCACCTCCACACACCCTGGCAAGGCGCGCGCACCTTTCCTGCGCATGGCCGGGAAAGCAAGGACCTCCTCGGGCGAAAGACCCGCCATCCGCAGCCGCACGCGCGTCCCCCCGGGATCGAGATCGAGCAGAGCTTCGAGGTAGGCGTCGAACAGGTCCTTGTGACCCGGCGTGCCGGTGTAGGCCAGCGTCAGCGGCCCGTCGCCCGGCTCCAGGTTGGGCGTCACCTCGGCGGTGTCGAGCGTCGGCGGCACGCGTACGGTGTTGCAGCCGCGGACGGCGTAGTGACGTTCAAGGTAGCTGCTGATGGCAAGGATGTTGCCCGCGCGCGTCGCGAAATGGCGCATCGCCACCTCGGTGTTCCAGTAATAGGGCGAGCGCAGCCACCAGGACCAGTTCGGCGGATCGTACCATTCGACGGCGTCGAAGATCAGCGGGACCTTGTGCTCCCGACACCACGGGATCAGACGCATGAAGTAGGGCGAGTAGCCGCTGTAGAGGATGACAGCCGTGGGCCGACGCGGCAGGGCGTCCAGCCAGGCGACGGTCTTCGTCCCCATACCCGCGTAAAGCAGCCGTTTCAGCGCCGAGCCCATGTGCTCGGCCGTCCGTTCGCCCAGCGAGTGGACGGGGAAGCCCTCGTACTCGGCCGGGCCCTCCATCTGGCCGGACGCGATCTCGACCTCGTAACCCGCCTCGCGCAGCGAGCGAGCGTTACCGAGGATGCGCCGCGCCGCCGCGCCGCCGTCGGGAAACCCGAACGGGCCCACATAGACGACGAGCCCGCTCATGCCCGCCTCAGCCGCAGCATGCCGCGCACTTCCCTGCGTTCCGACGGGGTCAGGCCGAAGAGCCACAGCGCCGCCGCGTAGACGAGGCCGAAGACCGCGCCCTTGCCGAAGAAGCCCGCCCAGCCGCTGACCGGCGCCAGGTTCAGGAGCAGCCCGGCCCCCAGCGCCACGGCGGCGGCGAGCATCAGGCCGCGCCCCGTTTCGCGCAGCATCCTCACCGCGTCGACATTGGCCCTGAGGTGCATCAGCACAGTCGCCGCCACGAAGCCGACCGCAATGCCGAAACCGGCGCCGAAAGCCGCGCCATAGATGCCGAAGGGGCGAATAAGGGCGATGGCGAGCGCGGCGCTGACGAGAGACGTCCCCAGCGCGATCAGGGCGCGGATCCAGTAGAGGCCCTTCACCTGCAGCACCTGGTTGCGGATGTTGCCGATGAGCTCGAAGCCGTACGGGATCAGGGTCATCAGCATTACCAGGTAGGCGGCGTGGAATTCCGGCCCGAGCCAGAGGTCCAGGAACTCGCGGCCGAAGACGACCATGCCGACCAGGACCGGCAGCAGGACGATCGACTGCGCCCGCGACACCCGCACCAGCAGGTTGGTGAGAGCCTCGCGCGAAGCGCCGCTCTCGATGCTGTCGACGATCTTCGGATACATCACCCGCGAGATGGCGGTGACCAGCCGCAGGAAGTGCTTATGGAAGCTGACGGCGATGGCGTACACGGCCACCGCCGCGGCGCCGATCATCGAGCCGATGATGATGTTGTTGAGCCGCCAGTAGATCAGCTCGACCATGACCACCGCGAAGATCGGGCCTGCGTAGGCGGCGATCTCCTTCAGGAAGCCGGGCGGCATCGACCTGAAGCGGACCCCCACCCCCAGCCTCGTCATCGCGTAGACCGTCTTGAAGAGGGCGACGCCGAGGGTGCCGAGCGTCATCACCGCCACCACCGCCACCGCGTTGAAGCCCATCGTCAACACCGCCACGATGCCGATCGTCGTCGCCAGCAGAAGCGCCAGGTCCAGGCCGCGCGCAAGCACGAACCGCTCGTGCGCGATCAGGACGCCGCTGAAGGGGTTGAGCTGGATGGTCAGCGCCCCCCCCACCAGCACGACCAGGAACATCGGCTTCAGCAACCCGAGTTCCTCCGGCGTCAGCGAGGCGCCGAAGAGGGTCGGAAAGGCTGCGTAGATGGCGGCCCCGATCGCGAGCAGGGCCGCGGCGATGCAGGCGTAGATGCCGAGCATGATGCCCATGAAGTTGGCCAGGCCCTCGCCATCCTGCTGGCGCCGGTAGCGCACGATGTAGCGGACGACCGTGTCGTTGAGGCCGAGGTCCAGCAGGACGAAATAGGCCGCCAGCGAGCCGACGATGCTGTAGACGCCGAACTGCGCCTTGCCGAGATGCCCGACGATGAAGGGCGTGAGGAAGAAGGCGACGACCGCGCCGAGCACCAGCAGCGCATACGCCAGCAAGGCCCCAAGCCTGCGCTCGTTCATGGCCGCGCCCCGAAGATCAGCTGTTCGAGGCGGTCCAGCTTGGCCTCGTCGTCGGCGATCGCCGCCGGCAGCGGCCGCGCGGCCAGCCGCTCGCGCAGCGCCGGATCGGTCAGCATCCGCCTCATGCCCTCGACAATGGCGTCCTCGTCGTTGTCCACGATCAGGCCGTTGACCTCATGCTCGATCTGCTCGCTGACGCCGGAGAACCGGGTGGCAATCACCGCCCTGCCGAGCGCCTTGGCTTCGTTCACCGCCCCGCTCAGTCCTTCATAGTTTGAAAGGACGGCCACCAGGTCGGCATGGCGATACCACGGGAAAGGATTGGCCTGGCGTCCGACCGGAATGAATCGTCCTTCGAGCCCCAGGTTCCGCACCAGCGCCTCCAGCGCGGCGCGGTCGGGCCCGTCACCGGCGACAAACCAGTGGAAGTCCAGGCCCTCGTCCAGCAGGCGGCGGTGGACCCGCGCCATACGGAAAAGCGCCTTCGGCTCGTCCGCGAGCCGGCAAACGGTAAGCACCCTGAGGCGCGCATCATGGCCGATGAAGGGATCGGGCTGGCCTTCCGCCTGGGCGCGCATGCCCGCCACGTCGACGACGTTGTAGAGGGTGACCGCCTTGGGCTCTAGGTAAGGAAACCGGGCGACCAGGGTGTCGCGGGCCGTGCCGGCGACGCAGACATAATGGTCGATGCGACCGTGATAACGCGCGATCTGGCGTGCGACCCGGCCTCGGCGGTCGGCCTTGGCGACGTCGTTGCGGATCCAGTGCAGGCGGGTTTTCGCGTTGACCCAGTTGCAGCAGAAGGCCGGCGACAGACCCTGCAAGCCCACCACCGCGGCGTCGT
>CAMLRH010000271.1 GCA_946482375.1 uncultured Caulobacteraceae bacterium
AAGGATCCGTCGCGGCCGTTCACCGTCGCCGCCCGCGACCGCGACGTTGTCGCGACCGGCACGGCCTTCAACATCGACATGGTCGATCCCGAGGTGCGGGTCACGCTGATCGAGGGGCGGGTGCTGGTCACGCGGCGCGTGGCGCGGCTTGCGCTCATCGAGCCCAGGCGCTCCGCCAAGGCTGTCGAACTGCGGGCCGGTCAGGCGCTGGTGGCCGCCAAGGACGCGCCGCCGCAGCTCGTCGCCACGGCCGACCTCGGTCAGGCGACCGCCTGGCAGGAGGGCAAGCTGAGCTTCGACCGCGAGCCGCTCGGCGAGGCCGTGGCGCGGATGAACCGCTACTCCGGGCGCAAGATTTCGGTCGCCGACGACGAGGCCGCCGCCGTGCTGGTCAGCGGGGTGTTCAACGCCGGCGACGTCGAGGCTTTCCTCGGCGCGGTGAACGGCTTCCTGCCCGTGCGGGTGGTGCAGGGCGAGGGCGGCGTGATCATCCAGTCGGCGCCGCCCGCCGCCTGACCCGCGAAATTTTTCTTAGGGCTTCTGAGGATTTCGCAGACGCCCACGTCCATCACCCCAACGACCGGCTTCGACGCCGGGTCGTAACGATATAGACCCAAGGGGGAGGGGCGCATGTCTTCGCATCGGAGAACAACTCGGGGCGTGTTGCTGGGGGCCACCGCGCTCGCCGGCGCGCTGGCGGTGATGAGCAGCGCGGCTGTCGCGCAGGAACGCCAGTACGATTTCGACCTGCCGTCGCAGTCGCTGGACGTGGCGCTGCGCGAATACGCCAAGACCGCGAACCAGCAGCTCATATTCGCCGACGGCGACGTCCGCGGCCGACGCGCGCCGGCGCTGTCAGGCAGTTATTCCGCGGAAGAGGCGCTACAGGTCCTCCTCGCCGGCACCGACCTGATGGTCCGCCGCACCGACCAGGGAGTCGTGCAGATCGCGGCAGCCACCGACCCCCAGTCCGGAAGCGCCGCGGGGGACGGCGCTGACGGGACCGTCGACACCCTCGTGGTGACGGCGCAGAAGCGCGAGGAGGACATCCAGGACGTTCCGATCGCCATTTCGGCGTTCACACAGGAGACCCTTGAGCGGTCACAAGTCGCCGGCGGTCCGGACCTGATCACCCAGGTCCCCAACATGAGCTTCACCAAGACGAACTTCTCGTCCTACTCGATCCAGCTTCGCGGCATCGGCACGCAGGCCATTTCCGCAACGGTCGATCCCGCGGTGGCCGTCGCCTTCAACAACACGCCCTTCATCCGTAACCGCTTCTTCGAGCAGGAATTCTACGACTTGCAACGGGTCGAAGTGCTGCGCGGTCCGCAAGGAACGCTGTACGGCCGCAACGCGACCGCCGGTGTCGTCAACCTGATCTCGCAGAAGCCGAAGCTTGAGGCCTACGAGGCCAAGCTGTCGGCCGATGTCGCCAACTACAACTCCACGCGCCTGGAAGGGATGATCAACATCCCGCTCGCAAACGAAGTCGCGGCTTTGCGCATCGCCGGGGCCTGGACCAAGCGCGAGGGCTATTCGGTCAACGAGCTTTCCGGTGAGCCGATCGACGGCCGCGACCTGTGGTCCACCCGCGTCTCACTGCGCTTTGCGCCGAACGACCGCCTCGACGCCAACCTGATCTGGGAACACTTCGAGGAAGACGACGACCGCCTGCGTTCGGGTAAGCAGCTGTGCGACATGGACCTGGTCACCGAAGTCGCGGGCTTCGCCACCACGGACTTTTACGCCCACGTACCTGATTTCTCGAACCACGCCTCGCCGCTCAACTACGAGCAGACGGCCTTCAGTCAGGGGTGTAGGCCGACGTCGCTGTATGCGCCCGAGTCCTTCCAGAAGACCAATCCTCTGGCGCTGGCCTACTTTGCGCCGCTCGGCGCCGTTGGCTTGCCCGTCGCGCGGTACCCGGTCGGCCATCCCCTCGAGGCCAAGCCCATCGACCCGTATGCAAGCCGCTCACAATCGCGCGACCTGCGTGTCATTGAGGCCGCCGTTGAGCCGGGTTATCGCGCCAAAACCGATGTCGTGGAGTTACAGGTCGGCTTCGACTTGAGCGACGCGCTGACGCTGAACTCGGAGACGTCGTGGGCCTCCGACTTCATCTTCTCGACGCAGGATTACAACCGTTTCGCGGGCGCAGCGGATGCATGGAATACCGCCAGCAACGCTCAGTTTCTCAATCGGGAAATACTCACGCCCGAGGGCGAGTTCTGCGATCCACAGATCGGCTGCTCCGATCGTCTCGTCGCCATGGATCTCTCCACAGCGAGTTCGACGCAGTTCAGCCAGGAACTTCGTTTGGCCTCGGATTTCGACGGGTCGTTCAATTTCAGCCTCGGCGCGAACTACCTGCGCTACGACACCGAAGACAAGTACTACGTCTTCATCAATTCCCTCACGCTTATATCCGCGTTTCAAACCAACACGAGCGCCAGCTCAGGCGGAACGGCCCAGTGGGTTCCGGGCGTTACGGATAACCGCCACTGTCTGGCCAATGGCATGGTCGAGCCGGATTACACGCTGCCTCAGCGGGTTTTGCAGTGCACCTATATTGATCCAAACCCGATCGACAGCCTCAATGACCTCGGCCACAACTACTTCCTGAGCCGCAATCCGTATAAGCTGATCTCTTATGCGATGTTCGGAGAGGCTTATTATAATCTTGCCGACAACCTGAAAGTCACCGCCGGCCTGCGTTGGACGGTGGACAAGAAGGAGGCGCCGCAGCGGCCGAGCTGGCTGATGGCCGCCAACACAGTTGGACACCCTGTCCATGAGGTCGTCGAGCAGGAGTGGACCAAGCCTACTGGCCGCTTCGCCATCGACTGGAAGCCCGATCTCGCCTTTACCGACGAGACGATGGTTTATGCCTCGCTCGCCCACGGCTACAAGGCTGGCGGCATGAACCCGCCGCCCTACGGCAAGGCGATCATCACCTTCGGCATCGACGAGTCCATCGCCCGGCTGGTGACTGCGACTTCGGCGCTGCACCCGAAGACCTTCGAGGCCGAGTATGTCGATGCGCTAGAACTCGGCGCTAAGAACACGTTGCTCGACGGCGCTCTGACGCTGAACCTGGCCGGCTTCTACTATGATTACGATGGCTACCAGCTGTCGCAGATCGTCAACCGTTCCGCGGTGACGAATAACTTCGACGCCACCGTGATGGGCGCCGAGATCGAAGCGGACTGGCGCCCCGCGGAAAACCTGCGCTTCGGCCTCAAGCTCGGTTATTCCAAGACCAAGGTGGCCGACGGCATGCAGGCCATCGACGTCATGGACCGCACGGCGGGCAACGAAGCGTGGACGCTGATCCGGCCGTTCCCCACGATCCCATCGAACTGCGTGGTTCCGACCTGGATGCTTCTTGGCAACTACAATACCGGGAACGCCACACCGGAGTTGGTTACGGTCGGCGGTGGCGGCGGCGGCAATCCCGGCGGTTGTGAACTTGCCTATCTGATGGGGATCGACCCGGCCCTGACCCTCGCCCACAACAACGGGAATATTCCCGCCGAGGTCCCGGGCATTCGGCTGGACATACCCTACGCGGCCTGGAGCACGGATATTGCGGATTATCCTTGCTTCCCGCTCGATGCCATTCCGGCGACGCCCATCGACTATCCCGGTGTCGATCCGGCCTGTCTTGCGGCGGCGTCCAACAACGGCGAGGGCTTCTTCAAGGACCTTTCGGGCAACGAGTTCCCGAATGCGCCGAACTTCACGGCCACCGTCACGGCGGACTACACGATCCCGCTCCCGTCGGATTGGCTGGTGACGCTGCACTCGGATTTCTACTACCAGGCGGAGTCCTGGGCGCGGATTTTCAACACCGAGGGCTACGACAAGCTCAAGGCCTACACTAACGTCAACCTGGCTGCGATCTTCACCAACGAGGACGCCGGCTGGAAGGTGATGGCGTACGTCAA
>CAMLRH010000272.1 GCA_946482375.1 uncultured Caulobacteraceae bacterium
CCTCGGCGACATCGCACTCGCCTTCGAGACCTGCGCGCGGGAGGCGGCCGAGCAGGGCAAGCCGCTGGCGCATCATCTGCAGCACCTTGTGGCGCACGGCGCCTTGCATCTTGTAGGATACGACCACCAGAGCGACGCCGAGGCGGAGGCGATGGAGGCGCTGGAGCGCGAGATCCTGTCGGGTCTCGGTATTCCGGACCCCTATGCCGCGACCGGTCAGGGAGACCATGGCTAACGCCGACGACCAGAGTACGCCCGCGGCGCGCGGGGGCCTTATCGGCCTCGTTCGCCGCCTTGTGGGCCAACAGCAGCCGCAGGCCGAGCCGCTTTCGCTCAACGGCGCCGAGCTCATCGAGCATGCCGAGGCCTTCCAGACCCTGCGCGTGGACGACGTCATGACGCCCCGCGCCGACGTGGTCGCCGTCGATATCGCGACGCCGTTCGCGGAACTCGTCGCGCAGTTCATCGAGTCCGAACACTCGCGCCTGCCGATCTATCGCGACACGCTCGACGACCCGGTGGGCGTGGTCCACGTCAAGGACATCTTCAAGATGCTGGCCGGCCCGCACCGGCGACCGGAGGACAGTGAGCTTGTCCTGCACCGGCTGCGCCGCGAAGTGCTCTATGTGCCGGCCTCCATGCGGGCGGCCGACCTGCTGTTGCGGATGCAGTCGACGCGCATCCACCTGGCGCTGGTCATCGACGAGTTCGGCGGCACCGACGGCCTGGTGACAATGGAGGACCTGGTCGAGGCCGTGGTCGGCGACATCGCCGACGAGCACGACGAGGCGGTGGTCTCCGGCGTCGTCGAACGCCCCGGCGGCGTCTTCGAGGCCGACGCCCGCGCGCCGCTGGAAGACCTCGAAGGCGCCATGGGCCGCGACCTCGCCCCGCCCGATCTCGACGAGGAGATCGACACCGTGGCGGGTCTGGTCACCGCGCTCGCAGGCCGCGTGCCGCAGCGGGGCGAGGTGATCACCCACGACGGCGGCTTCGACTTCGAGATCATCGACGCCGACCCGCGCCGGGTGAAGCGGGTGCGCGTGCGCCCGACCGTCGCCCCGCCCGCCGAGTGAAGGCCCTATCGCCGGTATGGAGGGACAGGCTGCTGGCGCTCGCCGCCGGGGCCGCCGCCGCGCTGGCCCACCCGCCGTTCGGCCTCCTGCCCGGCCTGCTCGGCTACGCGCTGATGCTGTGGCTGGCCGATCGCGCGGCGGGTCATCGCTCGGCCTTCTTCCGGGGCTGGCTGGCCGGTCTCGCCTACTTCGCCATCTCGACCTGGTGGGTGACGGAGGCCTTCTACGTCGACATCCGCCAAGCCTGGATGGCGCCCTTCGCCATCGTCTTCCTCGCGGGTGGGTTGGCGCTGTTCTGGGGCGCCGCGCTGCTCCTCTACCGCTGGATCGCGCCGAGGGGCGTGGCGCGGGTGTTGGTGTTCGCGGGCGTGCTGGCCGGGTTCGAATGGCTTCGCGGCCACATCCTCACCGGCTTTCCCTGGGACCTGCCGGGCGAGAGCTGGCGCGCGGGCGGCGCGGTTTCGCAGTTCGCATCGGTCGTCGGCGCCTACGGGCTGACATGGGTGACGCTGGCGATAGCCGGTTCCGTCGCCGTCGTGCGCGAGGGCCGGCGCGGACTGGCCGCCGTCATCGCCGCCGTCGTCGCACTGACGGTCCTGTACGGTTACGGGTCGTACCGGCTGGCGAACGCGGTCGAGGGGCGCGGGCCGCTGGTTCGCATCGTCCAGCCGATGATCAAGCAGTCGGCCAAGTACGATCCCGAAGCCTTCGCCGCCATCGTCGCCCGCTACGTGACGCTGACCCAGACGCCCGCCGCCCGCACCGCCGACATCGTCATCTGGCCGGAGGGCGCCATCCCCGCCGCCATCAACGACTACCTGGCGCCCGGAACCTGGACGCTGCAGGAGATCGCCGGCTCGCTCAGGCCCGGCCAGACCCTGCTGGTCGGCGCCTACCGGATCGACAGCACGCGCGAGAAGCCGCGCTACTACAACAGCCTCATCGCGCTCGGCCGCACACCGGGCGGGCTGGAACTCACCGGCATCTACGACAAGCATCGGCTGGTGCCGTTCGGCGAGTACATGCCGCTGGACGAGATCGTCTCGCGCTTCGGCATCAAGCAGATGGTCCACGTCGGCGAGGGCTTCACCGCCGCCCTGCCGCCCAACCCCATCGCGCCCGCCGCCATTCCACCCCTGCAGCCGCTGATCTGCTACGAGGCGCTCTACCCCGGCTTCACCCGCGAAGGGGCCCGGCGCTCGGGCGTGCGGCCGGCGTGGATCGTCAATGTCTCCAACGACGCCTGGTTCGGCATGACCAGCGGTCCGCTGCAGCACCTGAACCTCGCCAGCTATCGCGCCATCGAGGAAGGCCTTCCGATGGCCCGCGCCACGCCCACCGGCGTCTCGGCCATGATAGACGCCTATGGCCGCGTGCTTCCCGGCAAGCGCGTCGACCTCGGCAAGGCCGGCGTCGTCGACGCCGACCTGCCGGCGCCGGCGCCCCCCACCCTCTATCGGAAATGGGGAGAATGGCCGTTTGCGCTCCTGATGGCGCTCTCGGCGGTGCTTGCGGTTCGCGTCCGGGTCGTTAGACGCTTAACCCGACGGCAGAGTTCAAGTACGCGTACCGACTGAAAAACCGCCATTACGCGAAACAGACGATTTTCATGGCCATCACCAACGACGCCGAGCGTTCGCCGAACCCGATAGACATCCACGTCGGACGGCGGGTGCGCCAACGGCGCAAGACCCTGGGCGTCACCCAGGAGCGGCTGGCCGAAGACCTCGGCCTGACCTTCCAGCAGGTGCAGAAGTACGAGCGCGGCGCCAACCGCGTGTCGGCCTCCAAGCTCTATGAGATCGCCAAGTCGCTGCGGACCTCGATCGCCTACTTCTTCGAAGGGCTGGCCGATCCGTCCACCGCCTACGACATTCCCGGCATGGCCGAGCCGTCGTCCGAGCAGTTCGTCACCGAGTTCCTGATGACGCCCGAGGGGCTGGAGCTCGCCGAGCTGTTTCCCAGGATCAAGAAGGCCCGCGTGCGCCGCCGCGTGCTCGACCTCGTCCGCTCGATGGCCGAGGAAGACGAAAGCGCGGCCGAAGATTAGCGGCGGCTGTCCGCTTGCGGACATAAGGACATCTTTATATGGTCCGCCGCCTTGAAGCCGGGGAGCCTTCGCGCGTGACTCGTTCGTCGTACATCTTCACCAGCGAAAGCGTCTCCGAGGGCCATCCGGACAAGGTGGCCGACCGCATCAGCGATACCGTCGTCGACGCCTTCCTGGAGCGCGAGCCGGAAGCCCGCGTCGCCTGCGAGACAATGGTCACCACCAACCGCATCATCCTCGCCGGCGAAGTCCGCGCCGACGACGCCGAGGAGATCATCGCCTCGCTCGAGCCGCGCGTCCGGGCGGCGGTGAAGGACATCGGCTACGAGCAGGAGGGCTTCCACTGGGAGCGCGCCGACTACGCCTGCTACCTGCACGGCCAGTCCGCCGAGATCGCCCAGGGCGTCGACGCCACCGACACCAAGGACGAGGGCGCCGGCGACCAGGGCATCATGTTCGGCTTCGCCTGCGACGAGACCCCCTCGCTGATGCCGGCGACCATCAAGTACAGCCACGACATCCTGCGCCGGCTGGCCGAGGTCCGTCATTCCGGCGAGGAGCCCGGCCTGGAGCCCGACGCCAAGAGCCAGGTCACCCTGCAGTACGAGGACGGCAAGCCCGTCGAGGTCCTTCAGATCGTCGTCTCCCACCAGCACAAGGCGACCCTGCCCGACGGCTCCGATCCGACGTCCGAGCGGATGGCCGAGCTGATCCGGCCCTATGTGCTGTCGGTCATCCCGGACGGCCTGATCACCGACCGGACGGCCTGGCACATCAACCCGACCGGCCGTTTCGAGATCGGCGGCCC
>CAMLRH010000273.1 GCA_946482375.1 uncultured Caulobacteraceae bacterium
TCTGCGCTCGCGAGGCGATGCAGATCCTCGGCGGCGCCGGCTACATGCGCGGCTCGAAGGTGGAGCGCATCTATCGGGAGGTCCGCGTCAACGCCATCGGCGGTGGCTCGGAAGAGATCATGCGCGACCTCGCCGCCCGGCAGCTGGGGCTTTAGCTCGTAGCGGCTACCGGCCGGGGCTCCCGGCTTTCGATGCGGATGCCGCGCGCCCAGCGCTCGACCGTCACGTAGGACAGGGTCGCCAAGGCGGCGCTGATTATCCAGACGCCGCCGAGGGTGTAAAACGCAGGAGCCCGTTCGAGGGCGGCCCTGACGGGCTCATGCCAAAGGTAGATGCCGTAGGAGATGAGTCCGATGCGCCGCAGCGGTTCGGCGCTGAAGCCTTCCGTCAGCTTCGACGGCTGCATCAGGTGGAGCAGGATGAGCGCGGTGGCGATTTCGGTTGCCGTGACGCCGTAGAGAACCGCTTCGCCCCACGACCGCTCCGTTGCGATGGTCGCCGCCAGGATGGCGAGGCCGAGCCAGCCCAGCTTCGGCCGCCAGCTGGCGAAGGCGACGATGGCGCCAAGGACCATGCCGGTCGCATGTGCGTGCAGAGGCAGGTAGGCGCCACGCCAGTCTCCCGTCAGCCCGTAATAGACCAGTCTGCCGGCGGTCAGCGTCACCCATAGCGCCATCAGGGTTGTCACCGGCCGGGGACGGCGGACCAGCCATATCAGTACGAAGGGCCACAGCAGGTAGAACTGGGCCTCGACGCCTAGCGACCAGGTGGGGGCGAGCGGATTCTTCACGCCCATGAAGAGCGTGCCGTAGTTGTTCAGGTGAACCGCGGCGAGGGCGGCGTGAATCCACCGCATCGGCGCGTACTGAGGCAGAAGTATCGGGGCAAAGGCCACGTACACCGCCAGCATGGTGAGCAATGCGGGCATGAGCCGCCGCGCGCGCCGCAACCAGAACGCCCGCAGATCGAGCCGCCCGGCCTCCAGTTCCGACTTGAGGATGGAGGTAATCAGGAATCCGGAGAGGACGAAGAAGACGTCGACCCCTCTCGCACCTCCTCTTAGCGCCGGGTAGCCGCTGTGCGCCATCAGGACCAGCCCGATGGCGAACGCACGCAGTCCGTCGAAAGCGGGATTGTAAGCCGGGCCCATCTTTCAACCGCTAGTCGCGCAGCATGACCAACGGGTTAAGCGGCGGGGCTCTACCGCTAGTAAGCCAGTCCCTGCGCCACCGCCTTGAGCCGTTCGACGATGGAGAGCTTGTCGTCGATGAAGTCGCTGTCGATCCACCAGTCTTCGACCTCGCGCCGGACCTGACCGACGAGGGGGCCCTTCGGGACGCCGGCGGCCATGATCTCGTCGCCGGTGAGCGGGAAGGCGGGCGGGGTCCAGGTCTGGCCGAGCATCAGGAGCGCGCGCCATTGGGGGGCGGCCTTGCTCGAGGCGGCCCAGGCGAGTTTAACGCGGTCGGCGAAGGTGCGCTGGCCGAGGCGATAAACAGCTCGGCGGGCTTCCTTGGGGCTGAGCCAGCTGACGATGCGGGGCTCGTCGGCGGCGGCCGCGATCAGGCGCTCCTTCTGGGCGTTGGAGAGGCGCAGCGCATTGGCCGTTTCTCGTGCGGCCTCGGGCGGCAGCAGCGCCGCCAGCCGCAGCTCGGCGTCGTTCTCGAACAGCTGCTCGGTCTCGATCTCGACCAGCGTCTCGAAGCGGGCCAGCGAGCCGGCGGCGGGGAGGACCTGGCTCAACACGCCGGTCGCGGCCATCAGCCGGACAGCGGGGCGCGGGTCGTCGGCGGCGAGGAGTTTCAGCAACTCCTTCTGGATGCGTTCGGCGGCGAGGCTCGCCATGCCATCCTTCAGGGCGGCGCAGGCGCGGAGCGCTTCTGCGTCCGGCTCGCCCTTTCCGTACCAGGCGAAGAAGCGGAAGAAGCGCAGGATGCGGAGATAGTCCTCGCGGATGCGGGTCTCGGCGTCGCCGACGAAGACGATGCGGCCGGCATGCGCATCCTCGACGCCGCCGCCGGTCGGGTCGAACACCGTGCCTTCCATATCGGCGTAGAGGGCGTTGAGGCGAAAGTCGCGGCGCTCAGCGTCCTCGTTCCAGTCCTTCGAGAAGGCGACGACGGCGCGGCGGCCGTCGGTCTCGACGTCGCGGCGAAGCGTGGTGATCTCGTAGGGCTTGCCGTCGGCGATGGCGGTGACGGTGCCGTGGTCGACGCCGGTCGGGACGCTGCGGAGGTTGGCGGTGGCCAGCGCTTCGATGACCTCGTCGGGGGTCAGCGTGGTGGCGATGTCGATGTCGTCGACGGGGCGCTTGACCAGCGTGTTGCGGATACAGCCGCCGACGAAGCGGGCGCAGTCGGGGCCGCCCTTGGCCGCCAGCGCGGCCATGACGGCCCGCGTCGCCGGGCGTTTCATCCAGGGGGGCTGGCCGATGCTTTCGCTCATGGCTCTGGTTAGCCCATCAGGACAGCGTCGCGCCATAGAGGCGGTCGTAGAGCGCGCGCAGCATCCCCGCCGTCGCGCCCCAGATCACCCGCTCCTCGTGGGTGATGGCGTAGAACCAGCGGCGCACGCCGCCGGGTTGGTCGTAGAAGCGGCGTTCGTGGTTGGCCGGGTCCATCAGGTAGCCGAAGGGGGTCTCGAAGACATCGGCCACTTCGTGCGGGTTGGGGCGCAGGTCGATCGGGGGCGTCACGAAGCCGACCACGGGCGTGACCAGAAAGCCGGTGCCGGTGCGGTAGGGCGTCGACAGTCCCGCCAGCTCCACGCACTCGCGGGCGAGACCGATCTCTTCTTCGGCCTCGCGCAGGGCGGCCTCCCACACCGTCTCGCCGGGATCGAGCCGTCCGCCGGGCAGGGCGACCTGGCCGGTGTGCTGGCGGAGCGTGTCGGCGCGGCGGGTGAGCAGGACCGACAGTCCCTCGTCGCGCTGTACGATTGGCACCAGCACGGCGGCGTGCTTGAGGGTCTCGCCCTGCGGCATGAGTTCGGGGTTGAGGTCGAAGTCGGAGCGGTGCGGCCGGTCGTCGGCATTGCTGTCGAGCGGGTCGAGGTGCTCCCTGACCCAGGCGCGCACCTCTGCGGGATCGGCGTCGGGCGTCACGCGAGCGGGCCTACCGTGAACCAGGCGTCGTTGGACTGGACGGCCATGACGCCGTCGTGCTCCTGCGCCATTTCCACCAACTCATAGAAGACGGGGCGGGCGATAAGGGCCTCCAGGCCGCGCCGGACATGCAGGTAGGGGCGAGGCTCGCCGGTGGCCTCGTCCATCTCGACGCGGATGGCGTTGTCGGGACCGGCCTCGACCTCGTCGCCGACGTTGGTGGTGAAGCGCAGCACGTCACCCTCGCGGTCGACGCGGACGGCGATGAAGGGCGCGTCCTCGACGGTGATCTTCATCTTCTCGACCGGCGTGACGAGATAGATGCCGTCGTCGTCCTTGCGCAGCACGGTGGAGAAGAGGCGCACCAAGGCCTCGCGGCCAATGGGCGTGCCCTCGTGGAACCAGACGCCGTCCTTGCGGATACGGATGTCGATCTCGCCGCAGTGGGACGGATTCCACAGATGCACCGGCGGCAAGCCACGGCCGGGCGCCTGTTTGGCGGCCGCCGCTACGCCTTCCAGTCCGGATTTCTGTTCCGCCATGCGGTCCCTCTCTCCCGCTCATCCCCGCGAAGGCGGGGACCCAGGTTTGTTATCGTAGAGCACCGGGGTTTCATAAAAAGCCTAGGTTCCCGCTTTCGCGGGAATGAGCGGTTTAAAGGGTGACCGGGCCTGAGAGCTTCACGCCGGGCAGAAGCGCTTTCGCCAGCACGCGGCGCGGGTCGACGGGGCCGGGCATGATCGCGCCGGGCGCGGGGCCGAAGCCGGTGCGCTCGAACCAGGGGGCGTCGCCGACCAGCAGCACGGCGGCGTCTCCGGCGGCTTTG
>CAMLRH010000274.1 GCA_946482375.1 uncultured Caulobacteraceae bacterium
TTTGTCCACCTGCGGGTCCGCTCGGCCTATTCGTTGCTCGAAGGGGCCATCAAGGCCGACGCCATCGGCAAGCTGGCCGCCGACGCGCACATGCCGGCCGTGGCCATCGCCGACCGCGCCAACCTGTTCGGGGCCATGGAGTTCTCCGTCGCCACCAAGGATGCGGGCGTCCAGCCGATCGTGGGCTGCGCGCTGCCGGTAAGAGGCATCGGGGAGGGTCCGCCGGAACGCTGGGCTCGGGTCCCGACCGTAACGCTGCTGGCCCAGAATGACGCCGGCTACCAGAACCTCAGCATCCTTTCGTCGGCCGCCTACCTCGACATCGACGGGGCGGATGAGCCTCACGTCACCTGGGAGAAGCTCTGCGCCCACTCGGCCGGACTGATCCTGCTGTCGGGCGGAACCGACGGGCCGGTCGATCCGCTGTTCGCGGTCGGCAAGACGGCTGAGGGCGCCGCTGCGCTGGCCGAGATGAAACGCGCCTTCGAGGGGCGCTTCTATGTCGAGTTGCAACGCCACGGGCTGCCGCAGCAGGCCGCCGCCGAGCCCGGGCTGGTCCACTGGGCCTACGACCACGACGCGCCGCTGGTCGCCACCAACGACGTCTTTTTCGGCGAGGCGGACCTCTACACCGCCCACGATGCGCTGCTCTGCATCTCGGACGGCGCCTTCATCGGCCAGGATGACCGCCGCCGCGTGACGGCCGAGCACTGGTTCAAGCCCGCCGAAGAGATGCGGACCCTGTTCGCCGACCTGCCGGAGGCCTGCGACAACACCCTCGATATCGCGCGGCGCTGCGCCTTCATGGTGCAGAAGCGCGACCCGATCCTGCCCAGCTTCCCGACCGCCGCCGGACGCTCCGAAGAGGAGGAACTGGCCCACCAGGCGCGCGAGGGGCTGAAGGCCCGGCTCGCCGGCCTGTCGCTCGCCGCGCCCGAGGCCGACTACTGGGAGCGGCTGGAACGCGAGACCGGCGTGATCCAGAAGATGGGCTTCTCCGGCTACTTCCTGATCGTGTCGGACTTCATCAAGTGGGCGAAGTCGCGGGGCATTCCGGTAGGACCGGGCCGGGGCTCGGGCGCCGGTTCGCTGGTCGCCTGGGCGCTGACCATCACCGACCTCGATCCGCTGCGGTTCGGCCTGTTGTTCGAGCGCTTCCTGAACCCCGAGCGGGTGTCGATGCCCGACTTCGACATCGACTTCTGCCAGGACCGCCGCGAGGAGGTGATCGCCTACGTCCAGGAGAAGTACGGCGCCGACCGCGTCGCCCAGATCATCACCTTCGGCACCCTGCAGGCGCGCGCCGTGCTGCGCGACGTCGGCCGGGTGATGCAGCTGCCGCTCGGCCTCGTCGACCGGCTGGCCAAGATGGTCCCCAACAACCCGGCCGCGCCGGTGACGCTGGCCCAGGCCATCGAGATCGAGCCCCGGCTGCAACAGGCCAGGCGCGAGGACCCCGCCGTCGCCAACCTGCTCGAGGTGGCGCTGCGGCTCGAGGGCCTCTACCGCAACGCCTCGACCCACGCCGCCGGCGTCGTCATCGGCGACCGCCCGCTGACCGAGCTCGTGCCGCTTTACCAGGACCCGCGCTCGGACCTGCCGGCGACCCAGTTCAACATGAAGTGGGTGGAGAGCGCGGGGCTCGTGAAGTTTGACTTCCTGGGCCTGAAGACGCTGACCGTCCTCGACCGCGCGGTGAAGCACATGGCCAAGCGCGGCGCGGCGATCTCGCTCGACAAGCTGCCGCTGGACGACGCGCCCAGCTACGAGCTGATGGGGTCTGGCCAGACGGTCGGGGTGTTCCAGCTGGAAAGCCAGGGCATGCGCGACACCCTGCGCAAGATGCGGCCCTCGACGGTCGACGAGGTCACCGCCCTGATCTCCCTCTATCGGCCGGGCCCGATGGAGAACATCGACCTCTTCATCGACACCAAGTTCGGGCGCCAGCCCATGGACACCCTGCACCCCTCGCTGGAAGGGGTGCTGAAGGAGACCTACGGCGTCATCGTCTACCAGGAACAGGTGATGCAGATCGCCCAGATCCTGGCCGGCTACAGCCTGGGCGAGGCCGACCTCCTGCGCCGCGCCATGGGCAAGAAGAAGAAGGAGGAGATGGACCAGCAGAAGGCCAGGTTCATCGCCGGGGCGACCGAGAAGGGCGTGAAGGCCCAGCAGGCCGACTCCATCTTCGAACTGGTCGCCAAGTTCGCCGGCTACGGCTTCAACAAGAGCCACGCCGCCGCCTACGCGCTGATCGCCTATCAGACCGCCTGGCTGAAGGCGAACGCGCCGGTCGAGTTCCTGGCCGCCTCCATGAGCCTCGACATCGCCAACACCGACAAGCTGGCCGTCTTCTACCAGGACGCCCGGCGCTTCGAGGTGAAGGTCGCCCGCCCGGACGTGAACCGCTCCGGCGCGGACTTCGAGGTCGAGGACGGCGAGGTTCTCTATGCGCTGGGCGCCATCCGCAACGTCGGACTGGCGGCGATGCAGCACCTCGTCGAGGTCAGGGAGCAGGGTGGGCCGTTCCGCGACCTCTTCGATTTCGTCGAGCGGGTCGATCCCAGGCAGGTCAACAAGCGGGCGCTGGAGAACCTGGCGCGGGCGGGGGCCTTCGACACCATCCACCCCAACCGCGCCCAGGTCGTCGCCGCCGCCGACACGCTGATCGCCTATGGCCAGTCGATGGCGGCCGAACGAGCCTCCTCGCAGGTGTCGCTGTTCGGCGAAGCGGGCGAGGCCTCGCGCCCGCGGCTGATCCGCACCGAGCCGTGGACCCAGACCCAGCAGTTGGACGAGGAGCTGGCCGCCGTCGGGTTCTATCTGACGGGCCATCCGCTCGACGACATGGTCGAACTTCTGCGTCGCAGCCGCACGACCCTGCTGACCGACGTGCTCGCCGAAGCTCAGGGGGGCAAGGAAGCCTTCAAGATGGCGGGCGTCGTCCGCCGGCGGCAGGAACGCGCCTCGGCCAAGGGCGACCGTTTCGCCTTCGTCTCGCTGTCCGATCCGACGGGGGAGTACGAAGTGCTGTTCCCGCCCGAGGCGCTGCGCAAGTGCCGCGACATCCTCGAGCCCGGCCGCTCGGTGGTGGTCAAGGTCCGCGCCAAGGCCGGCGACGGCGAGGTGCGCTTCTTCGGCGATGACGCCCAGCCGGTGGACACGATCGTCGAGAACGCCACGGCGGGCCTGCGCGTCCACGTCTCGCGCTCGGCCGAGATCGAGGCCCTCAAGGCGCGGCTGGACAAGGCCGCCTCGCAGCGGGGCGGAGAGGTGGTCCTCGTCGCCGGCCTCGGCCGCGGGCGCGAGGCCGAGATCAAGCTGCCCGGAACCTACATCCTCGACGCGGCGTTGCGCGGTGCGTTGAAGACCGCGCCCGGCGTGGCTTTTCTGGAGGACGTCTGATGGCCGAGACCTATGAGGGTGGCTGCCACTGCGGCGCGGTCCGCTTTACCTGCGAAGCCGACCTGTCCACCGTCATCGAGTGCAACTGCTCGCACTGTTCGGCGAAGGGGCTGCTGCTCGTCTTCACCCCGCGCGAGAAGTTCCGGTTCACCAGCGGTGAGGACAAGCTGACCGAGTACCGCTTCAACAAGCATGTCATCGCCCATCAGTTCTGCAAGGTCTGCGGCGTCCAGCCCCATGGTTTCGGTACGGATCCCAAAGGCGTCGAGACCGCCGCTATCAACGTCCGCTGCATCGACAGCATCGACCTGACGTCGCTGAACCGCGTCCCCTACGACGGGGCGAGCGCTTAATCTCCTCTCCCTGAGGGAGAGGGTGGCCGCGCAGCGGCCGGGTGAGGGTCTACGCCCTCTCCGGATAGGTCCCCAAACCCTTGTGTGTTCGCATGCTGCTAGGTTTGGGCGTCTTCCGGGACGTCCGCC